>JAAYQB010000121.1 GCA_012519525.1 Bacteroidales bacterium
GAGTTCCCAAAGGATTCCCAAAGGTCGCAGAGTTTCTTTGCGTCCTCTGCGTAAACTCTTTGCGTTCTTTGCGGTTGAAAAATTAGAATAAACAATTACGAATTAACAATTAAAAATTACGAATGGAGCATTGCGTCCTTAATTAACCCCTCTAAATCTCCCCCAACCCCTCCCGACCTCCCCCAAGGGGGAGGAGATTGAGAAATAGGTAGTTACAATAAAATAACCATTTTTCTAAATCAATAAAATTTAAATCTAACATACAACGCCATTAACTCGCAACACATTGAGAATCACTCCCTCCCCACTTGGGGAGGGCTGGGGTGGGGTAATGAAGGACAAGGGTGGGGTCAAATCGGATGGGGTCAATAATGATAATCTATAAAAAAAGATTTAATCCCTTTTCTCTAATTTGTATCCGTAGAATAAAAAAAATCATGTATTTTTGCAAAAAAAACAACAATTGATGAGCATATCAGTAAATATTCCAAAAGGAACCCGCGATTTTCTTCCTTATGAGATGAATAGAAGAAATTATATTTTCTCTATTATCAAAAAAGTATTTGAACAATACGGCTATACACCTATCGAAACTCCTGCTATGGAAAATCTTTCAACCTTAATGGGCAAGTACGGTGAAGAAGGTGATAAATTATTGTTTAAAATTTTAAATTCAGGCGATTTCCTTTCCAATGTTGATATTGGCAATAAAAACAGCCAACAGCTGACACCTTTGTTGTGTGAAAAAGGATTGCGTTACGATTTAACCGTTCCCTTTGCTCGTTTTATCGTTCAGCATTACAACGAGATTACATTTCCTTTTAAGCGTTATCAGATTCAACCTGTTTGGCGAGCCGATAAACCGCAAAAAGGCAGGTATCGTGAATTTTACCAATGCGATGTGGATGTAGTCGGAAGCAAATCCATGCTCAACGAAGTAGAACTGCTACAAATCGAAGACGAAATTTTTACCCGCCTCGGTATCAATGTAGTCATTCAAATAAACAACCGAAAAATATTAGCCGGCATTGCTCATTATATTCAAGCGGAAGATAAAATTATTGACATTACCGTAGCAATTGATAAGTTGGATAAAATCGGCTTAGAAAAAGTGAAACAAGAACTGAAAAGTAAAAACATTAGCGATTCATCCATCGAAAAACTGCAACCTGTTTTTGATATTTCGGGCAGCAATGAAGATAAAATCAATCAGCTGAAAATCATATTAGCCAATTCTCCGATTGGATTGGAAGGCATAGCCGAAGTGGAAGAAATTCTTTATTATCTTTCCAATATCCGACTAAACAATGAGGTGGCAATAGAACTCACCTTGGCACGCGGTCTGAATTACTACACTAGCACCATTATCGAAGTGAAAGCCAAAGACATTGCTTTTGGAAGTCTTTCGGGCGGTGGCAGATACGATGACTTAACAGGTATTTTCGGCATTCCCAATATTCCGGGTGTAGGCATTTCCTTCGGTGCCGACCGCATTTATGATGTACTTCTTCAATTAAATGCTTTTCCCGACATCATTAATAAAAGCATACAAGCTATGTTTGTTAATTTTGGAACAACAGAAAGTTATCATGCACTTCCTATTATCCAAGAACTTCGTTCTAAAGGAATTAGTGCTATGCTATATCCTGAGAAAGCAAAAATCGGCAAACAGTTTTCTTATGCTAATACGTACAATATTCCCTACGTTGTGATGATAGGCGAAGAAGAAATCAAAAATCAATGTTTATTGGTCAAAGATATGCAAACAGGCAAACAGCAAAACTTAAACGTCTCTGAATTAGTAGCATTACTCAGTTCTCAAACATGATACACATCTTCGTACCACAAATAAGCGAACGCATTCGCTATATTTTTCATACTATTTTCAATGAAAGATTAGCAATAGCTTATACTTTGTACGACAATATAGATAGTTTTTATGCCATTGACGGCAAGTATAAAATCGCTTATGCCAATGAATATGTTCACAATGCTTTATTCATTGAAGCAAGCCCTTTACTTTTTGAAACTTCTATTGAAAATCAACACCTTCGCCTTAGTCGGATAAACGATATCCCTATTTGTTTTCAAACACGACATCCCAACTCTTTACTTCCTTTTGATATTTTCTCTGCTTGCTTTTATTTTCTTAGTCGCTACGAGGAATATCTTCCTCACATAAAAGACAATCACCAAAGATACAAAGCCGAAAACAGTTTTGCCTATCAAAACAAGCTCCTCTCAACTGCTATTGTTGATGCTTGGATAGATTTGTTTAGCAAAACTTTATTGTCTCATTTTCCCGATTTAGACATAAAAAAACATTGTTTTCAATACACCCCGACTTATGATATCGACAGTGCTTTTTTGTACAAAAATAAAAGTCGACGGATAACGATAATGGGATTTGTAAAGCTATTGATAAGAGGGAAATGGAAAGAAATGAGCTTACGTTATCAAGTCGTCAACAATCGTCTTCCCGACCCTTTCGATACTTACGATTATCTTGATTCTTTGCACCAAACATACGGATTATCCCCTCATTTTTTTATTTTATTTGCTGAAAGAAGTCGTTACGATAAAAACATCCCAACCAATAATAAAAACTTTATCCGTTTAATCCGACAACTTGCAACTAAAGCTACCATAGGCATTCATGCTTCTTATGCTTCTTCATTTTCGAACAGTGAACGCTTGAACAAAGAAATCAAAAATCTGCAACAACATTTAGAACAACCCGTTTCTTCCAACCGTCAGCATTACATTCGCTTACGTCTTCCCGAAAGTTACGATAATTTATTAAAAAACAATATAACAGACGATTACAGTATGGGCTATGTGCATCATATCGGTTTCAGAGCAGGCACAAGTTTCCCATTTTACTTTTTCGATTTAGAAAAAAACAAAACGACTTCACTCAAACTACATCCTTTTATCTTTATGGAAAATGCTTTAACAGCTGAGCAACAACTATCGGAAGCAGAAATATTGGATAAAATCAAAAACTGCATTGACGAAGTAAAAAAATACAAGGGACATTTAATCACGCTGTTTCATAATTCTTCTTTTCATGACAACAGCTCTATCAATTTCAAATCACTATACGAAAAAATAATACAATATTCGATAAAATAATGGCAATTAGTTATTTACAACAACATAAAATAGACAAAGAAAAATGGGATATCGCCGTTCAATCTCATCGTGCAACGGCTTCTCCTTTTGCCTTATCGTGGTATTTAGATGCGAGTTGTGATAATTGGGATGCCTTAATTGCAGATGACTATACGGCTGTAATGCCGCTTCCTTATCGAAAAAAATGGGGAAAATATTATATTTATCCTCCTTACTTCCTTCCGCGTTTAGGCGTTTTTGGGAAAGAAATTACATCCGACGAATTGACAAGATGGATAAATGCCATTCCCGACAAATTCCGTTGGATTGACATCGTACTACACGAACAAATGCCGTTTGACAACAAAGAATGGCTATCTACAACACATAAAACTTATGTATTAGATTGTCAATTCCCTTATGAGCAAATCCGAAAAAACTACCATCACAATCATAAACGTAATTGCCAAAAAGCCAAAGAAGAAGGCTTAACAATCATTCATGATTTTTCTTACGAAGAAGCCATTGCCCTTTTCCGTAATCATCAAACGAAATTCTATAAGGTCAATTACCAAGAACAAGATTATAAACGTTTAATCAATATTTTAACAACTTTAAAAGAAAAACGACACTTGGAAGTTTACGGTGTAGTAGATGCTCATAACACTTTCTGTGCAGCTGCTTTTTTCCCTTTTATTAATGGGAAATATTACTTTTTATTCTCCGGCAGAAAAGCGGATGTAAACAAAAGTATGTTTTTTTTAATCGACAACTTTATTCGGCAACATGCTGGAACAACATGTCTGCTTGATTTTAACGGTTCCAATCAATCATCTCTTGCACGATTTTACGCAGGTTTCGGTGCCGATGAAATCCAATTTTCGCAAATCACTATTTCTCGTTTAAGTGCTATTGCCGAAATTTCACTTTCCTTTTATAGAAAATTTAAATAAACGCCTATTTTTCAATCCATTGCTTCAATTGCTCGGCAATTATTCGTTCATTATGATGTGTACGAACATAAGCGGCAGCATTTTCCCCTATAGCCGTTATTTGCTGAGGATGAGTTAAACAAAAATCAATTGCCTTTACAAAATCTTCTGCCGTATCGGCTATCAACACATGCTGTTTATCAACAGCATCAATTCCTTCCAATCCTATAGAAGTCGTGATAACCACTTTTCCTAAACTCATGGCTTCAATGATTTTTATGCGTATACCGCTACCCGAAAACAAAGGAACTATCAGCACCCCATTCGACTGCATAAATTCATAAGCATCAGCTACCTCGCCTACTATTTCTACTTGCGGATAGTTTTTTTTAGCCCAAGTTTCAGGCATATTCCTTCCCGCCAAGCGTAGTTTCAATTGGGGATGAACGGCATGAACTTTCATCCATACATTTTCTAAAAACCACTGCAAGCCCTCCAAGTTGGGAATCCAATTCATAGAAGCCAATGAAAACAAATTGATTTCCGTTGTAAGACAAGATATTGTCGGTAACTTATCCGTATCTATCCCAAAAGCTAAAGTACGAATGGGAATTGTAAGTCCTTGTGCCGCAAAATAAGTTTGGTCAACTGCTGAAATCGTAAAAACAGCATCTGTTTTTTGCAAAGCATTTAGCTCGTAACGTTTTAGCTGATTGGCTAATAATCGAAGATAATACTTTTTAAAGCTCGGTTTTGTTTGCTCGCCAATACGTTCCCAAATTTTATGTTCCACATTATGGGCACGTAAAAATATTTTTGCATTTGAATATTTGCGTATCAACGAAATATAAGGTGCAACATAAAGACTTTCTAAACAAACAACATCGTAATCGGAAGTTGTAAGGATTTCTTTTAATCGGACGGAAAACTTTTTAGAAATAAAACGTTGTATATGCAAGGAACGATTCGTCAAAAGGCAATAGATTGCTTGTAATGGTTTTATCTTCAAGTCAATATCTATCAACTCTATCGCCGTCTCTTTTTTATATTCCTCCGGAACATCCGCTAAAGACACACATTGCTTATTGCTGTTGAAGGCAAGAATTTTCAATTTGTAATTGTTTTTCAGAAACATTCGGCTCAAGGCATGCATGGCAATAGGTCCTCCTTCTACCGGTGGATAAGGGGATTTATTGCAAAGCTGTAAAATTCTCATTTTTTACGATTTTTAAAAACGAGTCCGATGTTTTTAATTCTATCCAATTGTTTCATCCAAATTTCCATATCCAACAAACGCGATTCTTTCGATGCTTTATAGACTAAAAATATTCCCAAAATCAATAATATAAAGGAAGCTATCCACATTCCGACCGATGTCGTTATTATTCCCAAACGCGACATACGCTCGCCGATAGTAGAAGTTACCCAATAAAAAACAAAGATTAAAATACAGGTTGTCAATGGAATTCCTATTCCTCCTTTACGTATGATGGCACCAAGCGGCGCTCCGATAAAAAACAGCAACAAACAAGCCACCGACAAAGCATATTTGCGGTGCCACTCTATTTCATAACGCCATAAAAGTTTGTTTTGAGAATTATAATCCATATAATTAAATTCAACAGTACTTTTATGTTCCCTTGCATTTTGCAAAGCATATTGGTGCATACTCAATGTATCGGCAGCAGTAAAGTGTTTCACTATCAACGGCACCTCATCCGCAAGTTGAGCTATCGTATCATTGTATTTGGGATAAAAATTCTTCATTGAGCTTAACAAATTACTTCCTATCGCTTCTTTTCCTTTTTGTATTTTATGTCTCATCGTATCAATCATTGTATCTAATTGATTAACATTCAACATCTCGTAACTGTCTTTATAGAGGTCTTCATCGGTTCGTTGTAAAGCAAAAGACGACAAATCAAAACACATTTGTTGCTCTTTGAAAGTGCCTCGCAATAAAGATATTTCATGTGCTTTTTTGGTTTTTCTTTCTTCCGAATACCTAAAATTTTCATCGTAAATAAATCCGTCTTTCAAATGAAAAACCAAAAAACGCTTGTCTTTCGACATAAACATTTTTCCCGTTTTCGCATAAGTCAATGTCGTATAATTATTAATTCGAGTGTGGTCATAAATAAGCACATCGTGAATGGTTTGATTATCACTTTCTTTTTTTCCTATGCGTATGATATAATTATCTATTTCATTGTAAAAAATACCTTCGTCTATACTTAAAGCCGGCTTCTGCTGACGTATGTCCATCAATAAAGTTTTTGCTTTTAAATTAGCGATAGGCACCAAATTATTAGCAATAAAAAAACCGAAAGCGGCACAAATAACGGTAAATATAATGAGCGACCTCATAATACGATGTAAAGGGATTCCCGCTGATTTTAATGCAGTTAACTCATAGCGTTCGCCCATATTGCCAAACAGCATTAAAGACGACAACAGAATGGCAAGCGGAAGAGCCATAGGAAAAAATGTAAACGACATATACACTAACAATTGGATTAAAGTCGTTATTTCCAATCCTTTACCTACCATTTCATCTACATATTTCCAGAAAAATTGCATCAAAAAAACGAATACAACAACAAAAAAGGTTATCAAAAAAGGACCTATATAATATTTTAGAATAAAACTATCTACTTTTTTCATTTATTTGTTGTTATAAATCTATAATGTAACGAAAACAAGAATTATCTATTGTACAATAAAAACAAAGGAACAATATTTTTATTAGTTAGCGTTTGCATAAATAATGAAGGTAAAAAACGAATATACTAAACACTTAAAACTCTCGTTTGTTAATTAGTAAACTCAAAAAGAAAACAAAAGATGTCGAATAAAATTCAGATATTATGGGCTGATGACGAAATAAATTTATTGAAACCCCATATTATTTTCTTAGAAAATAAAGGTTATACCGTTATTCCCGTAAAAAGTGGCAACGAAGCATTGGATGAATTGGAAAAACATGCCGTAGATATTGTTTTTCTTGACGAAAACATGCCCGGTCTTTCCGGTTTAGAGACTATTTCGCTAATAAAAAGCAAATTTCCCCCTATTCCTATCGTTATGATTACCAAGAGTGAGGAAGAACAAATCATGGATGAAGCCATAGGCTCCAACATCAAAGATTATCTTATCAAACCTGTAAATCCCAATCAAATTTTACATTGTCTGAAAAAACATACCGACCAAAAACGCATTGTTACCGAAAAAAGTTCTGCCGATTACCAACAGTCTTTTCGCAATATTAGCATGAAAATTATGAATGCCAATACGCATGAAGAATGGACGGAAATATACAAAGAGTTGGTTTTTTGGGAATTAGAATTAGAAAAAAGCACCGACAGCAATATCATTGACATTTTACAAACACAAAAAAAAGAAGCCAATATCGGTTTCAGCAAATTTATCATTAAAAACTATCAAAACTGGATAACAGGAAAAGATACGGACAAACCCCTTATGTCGCACACCATCTTAAAAGAACGACTTTTTAAAGAAGTTACTCAAAATCAAAATACTTTTCTGATAGTTATTGATAATTTACGCTACGACCAATGGAAAACAATCGAGAAATTGCTGAGCGATTATTATCGTTCCGAAAAAGACGAAATTTATTACAGCATTCTTCCTACTGCCACTCAATATGCACGAAATTCGCTTTTTGCAGGACTTCTACCTTCTGAAATCGAAAAAAAATATCCCGACTTATGGCTCAACGAAACCGACGAAGGAAATAAAAACGACTATGAAAATGATTTACTAAGCGAATACTTACGACGTTACGGAATAAAAATCAAACATTCTTACTCAAAAGTCTTGAATCTTGATTTTGCAAAAAAACTCAACGACCGTTTATCGTCCCTTCTTAATAATAATTTAAATGTAATTATTTACAACTTCGTTGATATGTTTTCTCATGCCCATACCGATATTGATATTGTCAGAGAATTAGCCAAAGACGAAATATCTTATCGCTCTGTAACAGCTACTTGGTTCGAACATTCTCCCCTTTTCGAAATGATACAATATTTGGCAGAGAAAAAAGTACGTATCTGTTTAACAACCGACCACGGTTCTATTCGTATCAAGAATCCTATACGCATCATAGGCGATAAAGAAACAAATACCAACTTACGATATAAAGTAGGTGAAAATTTGAACGTAAACGAAAAAGAAGTATTTGTTATTAACAATCCTCTTGAAAATTATCTCCCACGTCTAAATATAACCTCCAAATACGTCTTTGCCTACAACGATAGTTTCTTTGCTTATCCCAATAATTACAATCACTATGTGAATTATTTCAAAAATTCGTTTCAGCACGGCGGTATCTCAATGGAAGAAATATTAGTTCCTTTTATTACCTTAAATCCTAAATAAACAATGATAAAAAAAATCTCAGTTTTACTTTTATGCAGTTTTAGCATTATCGTCAGCTCTTATTCTCAAAAATTTAAGGGAGGATTGCATTTGGGAATACTTGGCACACAAGTAGATGGAGATTTTAAAGGCAGATACAACAAACTCGGTTTATTTACAGGAGCTTTTGCAGCCTTTCCCTTTCACGATGAAACTATGAGCATACAACTTGAAATAAATTATGCTCAAAAAGGAAGCAAATCGCAAGAGAAATTTCCTGATGGCACCTTAAACAAATCACGTATTTCTCTGCATCAAATCGAAATGCCCGTTTTATATAACTATATGTTTGTTAAGAATTTATCGGCTATTGCCGGATTGTCGTTCAATTTATTAGTCGATAAAAAAGTGTATGGAATTTATGGCGATTTAGATAGGAACAGCGAAGATGATTTTAAATTTAAATTTTTTGAGCTTGGAGCATTAGCAGGACTCACTTATCTTATCAAAGAACATTACGGATTATCTTTTCGATACGGTTATTCATTGACTCCCATAGGTATTAGTCATGATACACGTCCTCGACTCATCAAAGGATTACGCAATAATTTTTTACAATTTCACTTTTCTTATCAGTTCTAAAAAAAGGCGGAATAATTTCAGAAAAAACAAAAAAAATGATGTATTTTTGCAAACTATAAATAAAAAGCAGATTGAAACAAGAAGTTAACATAAAAGAGACAGCAATTCAAAGCATTGCACAAGAAACAAGAGCAATTGAAAACTTACAATATCTTATTGATGATGATTTTGAAGCCTGCATACATGAAATTTTTAATGATAACGAAGGAAGAGTCATTATTACCGGTATTGGAAAAAGTGCCATTATTGCTCAAAAAATTGTAGCTACCTTTAACTCAACAGGTACACCTTCTATTTTTATGCATGCTGCCGATGCGATTCACGGTGATTTAGGCATTATTCAACCGTACGACATTGTTATGTGCCTATCGAAAAGCGGAGAAACTCCGGAAATAAAACTGCTCATTCCTATGATTAAAATGATGGGAAACAAAGTAATTGCTATGGTAGGCAATACCGAATCTTATTTAGCTCAACATGCCGACTTTGTCTTAAACTGTAGCGTTGCTAAAGAATCCTGTCCCAACAATTTAGCACCTACGGCAAGCTCTACTGCACAATTGGTAATAGGAAATGCAATGGCTGTTTGCTTGATTGCCATGCGCGGATTTTCGGCAGCCGACTTTGCTCGCATACATCCGGGAGGCGTTTTAGGAAAAAAATTATATCTAAAAGTAGCCGCTTTATGCAAACAAAACGAAAAACCACAGGTAAAACTTACGGATAATCTCAACACTATCATTTACGAAATTTCTTCTAAACGATTGGGCGTTACAGCTGTTCTTGACGAAGAAAACAACATTGCAGGTGTCATAACCGATGGCGATTTACGTCGTATGTTGCAATCTTCTCACGACATACAAACCATTACAGCTAAAGCTATTATGTGTCCTACTCCCAAAATAATTTATGAAGATGAAATGGCAGTAAAAGCTTTAGAAATTATGCGTACAAACAATATAACCAATTTACTTGTTATAGATAATAACAAACATTATATAGGAGTTATACACCTTCACGACATCATAAGAGAAGGAATAATTTAATTTTTATAGGCAACGATAATGACAATGATAACGACTATAATGAATAACATTAAAAATATAACAATGAAGCGATTCGTCATTTTAATTAACTTTCTGATAATTTGTAATTTGCCTTTTTCAACATTTGCCCAAAAAAAAACAACTTCTAAATCTAAAAAAGCGTTAAACTATCAAATCACATTTCAACTTCCGGGTATTCCGGATAGTATCTTATATGTTGCCAATTACTACGGCAACCACACGTATCTTCGCGACTCTCTACGTCCTCTGAAAAAAAATCCCTATAAATTTGTTTTTCAAGGAAGCGACACCTTAAAAAGAGGCGTCTACATTCTTGCAAGTCAAGCAAATGCAAAATACATGGAATTCATTGTCGACTCATCTTTCTTTTTTACCGTCCAATCGGAACATTTAGAACCTCCCGTACATAACATCGCTAATAACGTAAAATTTATTAATTCACCTGAAAATGATTTATTTTATCAATTTACGGGAAAAATGGTAGGCTGGCAAATTGAAGGAAGAAATCTCAGCAAAAAATTTAAAGAAGAACAAGCAAAATCTTCTCCTAATCAAGAATATATTGATGAGCTAAAAAAACAAATGAGAATTACGCACGATTCTATGCAACAATATACGTTACGATTTATTGAAGAAAACCCCAATAATCTTTTTGCAAAAGCTCAAAAATTGACACAGGAAGTAGAAGTTCCCGATGAAAAACCTCAACAATACCAAGACTCCAATTGGCAATACCAATACTATGCCGAGCATTATTGGGATAATTGCGACTTCAATGATAACGCTATGATTTACACACCGGTATTTGCTCCTAGATTGGCTCAATATTACGAGAATGTTATTCATCCTTCCGTTGATTCCATCATTAAATACACAGATATTCTTATCGAAAAATCAAAAAACAGTTACGACATATATAAATACATCATTTGGTACACAAGTAATCGTTTCGAACAAAGCAAATACCTTGGACACGATGCGATTTTTGTTCATTTAATACGTACCTATTACGAAAAAGGCTTGTGCCCTTGGGTAGATGAAACCGTACTTGAACGAATGATAGACAGAGCTAATACTTTAGAACCTATATTATTGGGAAAAACCGCACCCTGGTTAATCATGCCCGATGTCGATGGAAAATTCCATACCAACTACGACTTTACAACCGACTATACCATCATGTACTTTTGGGACACGGACTGCGGACATTGTAAGGTTACGACTCCAAAATTATTAGAACTCTATAACCGTGCAAAAGACAGTCTAAGTTTCGATGTTTATTCCATTTGCTTAACCTCCGATTCAGTGAAATGGAAAAATTATTTAATGGATAAAAACCTCCCTTGGATTAACGTAGGCAACAACAAAGCAAACATTGATTTTCGAGATGCTTACGATATTAACTCATCGCCAAAAATTTTCATTTTAGATAGAAACAAAAAAATAATTTTAAAAAATATCGGGATTGAAGAAGTCGAAGACTTCCTTATAAAACACCGTCAAGGATTGATAAAATTTTAATAATAATGGACAAAATAAAAATATATCATCTTCTCAAAGAATACGATAAAATCGGTTTAGGCAGTACAGTCAGCATAAAAGCTTGGGTGCGAACAAAAAGAGGAAGTAACACTGTAGCATTTATCGCTTTAAACGATGGTTCTACCATTCACAACATTCAAGCCGTAGCCGAACTTGCTTCGTTTGATGAAAACATCATCAAACAAATCACTACAGGAAGCTGTATTCAAGTAACCGGTAAATTAGTAGAGTCAATGGGAAAAGGACAAACAGTAGAAATACAAGCTGAATCAATCGAAATACTCGGTTTAGCCGATCCTCAAAAATTCCCTTTGCAGAAAAAAGGACATAGTATGGAATTTTTACGCGAGATTCCTCATTTACGTCCACGCACTAATTATTTTGGATGTGTATTACGCCTTCGACATGCAATGGCATTTGCCATACATGCTTATTTTAACGAAAAACGTTTTGTGTATGTGCATACTCCAATCATCACGGGTGCCGATTGTGAAGGTGCAGGTGAAATGTTTCAGGTAACCACACTCGATATGGAAAATCCTCCTCGCTTGCCAAACGGTGCAATAGATTATCACCAAGATTTTTTCGGAAAATTCACAAGTCTTACCGTATCGGGACAGTTAAATGGTGAAATGTGTGCCATGGCATTAGGAAACATTTACACCTTCGGACCTACTTTTCGTGCCGAAAATTCAAATACTCCGCGACATCTGTCCGAATTTTGGATGATAGAACCCGAAATGGCATTTTACGATATTAATGACAATATGGATTTAGCCGAAGATTTTATTAAATATTTAGTCCGATATGCTTTAGAACACAACATGGATGATTTACAGTTCCTAAACGATATGTTCGACAAAGAATTAATCCATCGCTTACAATCCGTTCTTAACGATAGCTTCGTTCGTATCACCTATACCGAAGCTATTGACATCTTATTGCAAGCCAAGCAGAAATTTGAATTCCCGGTAGCTTGGGGTGTTGATTTGCAATCGGAACATGAACGATATTTAGTAGAAAAACATTTCAACAAACCCGTTATTATCACCAATTACCCAAAAACCATCAAAGCATTCTACATGAAGCAAAATGATGACGGGAAAACCGTCAGGGCTATGGACGTGCTTTTCCCGAAAATTGGCGAAATAATCGGTGGCTCTGAAAGAGAAGCCGATTTGCATAAATTAGAATCAGCTATCAAAGAAAGAAATATGGATGAAACATCTTTATTTTATTACTTAGATATACGCCGTTTTGGTACTGCTCCTCATAGCGGATTCGGATTAGGATTTGAGCGTTTAATGCTTTTCATCACAGGAATGACCAATATTCGCGACGTAATACCTTTCCCCAGAACTCCAAAAAACGCAGAGTGTTAATTTGATTCCCGTTATGAAATATTTATTCTTAATCGTTATTGTAAGTATGGGAAGTATTTTTTTTTCTTGCCAAGAAGAAGTAAATGTTCCGAAACCAAAAGGCTATTATCGCATCGAATTACCTCCTCATAATTATACTTTATTCGACACTACTTATCCCTATCAATTCGAATATGCAAGCATGGCTGTTATATTACCCGATCAAAGTGAAAACGCTGAACCTTATTGGGCTAATATGATTTACCCATCACTGAACGCCGTTATTTACATCAGCTATAAACCCGTTCACCATGATATAGAAACCCTGATTAATGACTCTAAAACTTTTGTTTCGGGACAAATCAAAAAAGCAGACGATATAGTTGAGTATCACGTATACGACACAATCAATAAGGTTTACGGAATTTCTTACGATATTATAGGAACCGATGTTGCTTCGCCTTACCAATTTTGGCTAACCGACAAAGAATCTCATTTTTTCAGAGCGGCACTCTATTTTAATCACACCCCTAACAACGATTCTTTACAGCCTGTTATTCAATACATAAAAGAAGATATATTGCACTTAATCAATACTTTTAAGTGGAAGAACATCAAATAAAGATTTCATTATTCATCTTAAATATTTCTATATCCTCTTTTCTTTTTTGTTCTTTTTCTTGTAAAATATTATCTTTGTACATCGTAAGATAATAATAAAAATCATCGAAATTTTCTAAAGCCGAAGCCTCTTTATAGCAGTATTGTATCTCAGAAATAAGATGCAATGAGTTCAATAAACCTAAAAAATGTTCATAGATATAAACGCTGATAGGAATAACAAAATCAATCCTTCCCAAAGAATGCAAACTTTTTTCTTTCAACTTCCGCTTCATTTCTTTCCATCTTTCCAACTCGCCTTCAACATCCATAACACTGTCATCTTCCTCATTTTCATCTTCTAACTGAAGGCTTAATTGCTGGATTTTTAATTTCTGTTGTTTCTCTATCAATTGAAATATTCCTTTGTCGTCATAGGCTATTAATTGACAATCATTATTTTCAATAGCGTGATTTTTAATAATAAGCAGCATATCTTTCTCAATCTCTTCACTATCTAAATACACGGGAAAACGAAACAAACGTTTACCTATACAATTAATAGGCAGATAATGCGGTGAAACGCTGAATAAATAATTACATTCTTGTTGTAATTTGATAAGTAATTCTAATTCCGTCAATTCCGTTCTTAACAGTAAAATTGCAAAATAAGATAATTTGGGTTTTACCTGTTTTAATGTAAAAGTTGTTGGTTTAAAAAAACCGAAAACATCTGTTTTAGCCATTATCCACTTATTTTTTATGTTGTTAAATCCCAATCAATAGGTTGTTGTCCTGTTTGTAAAAGATAAGCGTTTGTTTTTGAAAAATGCCGACAGCCAAAAAAACCTCTCGAAGCGGACAAAGGTGAAGGATGAACTGTTTTGAGTACTAAGTGTTTACTTGTATCTATCAGTACTTCTTTTGCTTGAGCATAATTTCCCCATAAAAGAAAAACGACATTTTCTTTTTTTTCCGAAATCGCACGAATAACAGCATCGGTAAATTGTTCCCAGCCTCTATTTTGATGAGAGCCGGCCTGATGAGCTCTTACAGTCAAAGTAGCATTGAGCAACAACATCCCTTGTTTTGCCCATTTTTCTAAATTTCCACTCTTTGGAATAGCAACTTGCACATCTTGCTCTAATTCTTTAAAAATATTAACCAACGACTTAGGATGAGGCACCCCGTCGGGAACGGAAAAACATAAACCATGAGCCTGACCGAAACCGTGATAAGGATCTTGTCCTAATAAAACAACTTTTACACGATCGAAGGGAGTACAATAAAACGCATTAAATATCATCTTACCCGGAGGAAAGACAGTGTACTGCCGTTTTTCTTCTAACAAAAACCGTTTTAATTGACTAAAATAAGGCGACAAAAACTCAGACGATAACACTTTTTTCCAACTTTCTTCGATGTTCGGATTTATTTTTTCCATTTTTTATTAAAGATATTAGGTTTTAAATTTTTAGCATTCTCTTTTATTTACTCAAAATGAATGACTTAATTTTTTATATTTTATATTTGCAAATATAAACAATTTTTTTAAAAAATTTTAAGTATTTATAATCATTACAATATTTTTTATATCTTTGCATTGTTGATTTTTGTAAAAAACAACACATTATGTTTATTAAATCAATACAACAATAAAATAATATTTTTGACATGAAAAAACTGATTTTTTTAACGACGATTGCTTTAAGTTTTTTGTTTCTCTTTTTAGCTTGCAACACCTATGAACGCTGTCCTGCATACACTGATTTACAGATAGAAACAACTCAAAGTAGCAAAGTATAATATTGATTTATTAACTAATGTCTTATCATTATAGCTTATGAAGAAGACATTTTTTTTATTTGTACTTACTATTATATTTATTGCTCCTACTTATTCTCAAGATATCAACGTAGGAGATGCTGAAATCCTATCCGTTCGAAAAAAAGAATGGGATATTTATGCCTCTATGCACACCAATGGATTAGGAATAGGAGCACGCATTGGGAAACAACATAACATACACTACAAATCAGGAATAGACATTGAACTTACTTATTATAAACACATAAAAGAACAACGTGCCAGAATCAACTACATGATTTATGATCTCGAAAACAAAAGTTTTGTTTATGGGAAACTTAATTATTTTATACAACCACGTGTAGGATATGGATTTACACGTATCATCAACACCAAACCTTATTGGGGTGGAATAAGCACAGGTTATTTTTTGTACGGAGGTGTTTCCATTGGCATTGCCGTTCCGATTTATCTTCAAATTATATACATCGAAAATTCGGATTATACTATTAAAACAGAACGCTATAATCCTGAAATACATGATTTGTCCAACATTTATAGCAGCGCTTCTTTTACCAAAGGACTTGCTAAGACAAAGATTCATCCGGGATTATACCTCAAAACAGGATTTTCGTTCGATTTCAGCTCCGAAGACTCCCATATTATGGCTTTAGATTTTGGTCTCAATACCGATATTTATTTTCCTGCAGTAAAACTAATGGCATCATCTAACGATAAGTATTTCTTTATTACAGGATTCATTGCTTTTCATTTTGGAAAGAGATTAACTAATTACGAATAATGAAAATATATTCCCTCCGTTTTTATTGGATATTATTGATTTGTTGGATGATGATTCAAACATCTTTTTCTCAAAACAAACCAAAAGGAAAACGAATTGAATGCACAGCCGATATTCTCCGTTACGATGCCTCTCTCCATCCCGACATTCAGATTTTAACCGGAAATGTTGTTTTTACACATGAAGGTGCTATTTGTTATGCCGACACTGCCTTTTATAATGAAAAATCAAATGTCATTGAAGCCTTTGGAAAAGAATTGATTATCCATATCAACGATACGGTACATCTCTACGGAAAATATTTAGTTTACGATGGAAACACCAAAATTTTAACCATAGAAGAAGACGTTATACTTTCGGACGAATATAGCATATTGTATACCAACAAATTGACCTATATGAGAAACGAAAATTACGGTTTTTACGACGACCATGGAAAAATAGTCAACGATAGCAATACGCTTGTCAGTCAACAAGGTTGGTATTATACGAACAGCAAAGACGTTTATTTTAAATACAATGTTGTATTAACAACTCCAGACTATACGGTCGAAACCGATACGCTCAAATACAATACGCAAAAAAAAACAGCCTATTTTTTGAGTCCTACTCATATTTATTCGGACGAAAACACTATTTATTGTGAAGATGGGTGGTATGACACTGAGAACGACGTATATCAGTTTCAAAAAAACACCCAAATCAACACTAAAAATCAGCAAATCAATGCTGACATTATTTGGTACGATAAGAAAAATGAAGTAGGAAAAGGCTATCGGAACATCATTATTTTCGATTCTGTAGAAAATGCCGTTATCTTAGGTAATTATGCTGATTACAGCAAAGAAAAAGGCTATGCCTATATTACGGATAGTGCCGTAGCTATTCTTATAGAAAATACCGATAGTCTATTTATTCATGCCGATACTTTATGGGCGGTATTGGATAGCACACAAGAAGTAAAAACTGTTTCGGCATACCATAAAACACTGTTTTATAGAAATGATATTCAAGGCTCTTGCGACTCCTTGGTCTATTGGGCAGAAGATTCTATTATCACTATGTTTACCAATCCTTTGGTATGGTTTGAAAAAAATCAAACACTCGCCGACACCATTCGTCTATTTATTGAAAATCGAAAGATAAAAGAAATGCACTTAATCAACAACTCTTTTATATGCGAAGATGTGTTTTTAGAACGCAAATTTAATCAGATAAAAGGTGTGGATATGTTTATTTATTTTAAAGATAATCAAATTGATAATGTGTTTGTTGACGACAAAGCCGAATGTTTGTACTATGTTTTAGATGAAATTGAAGAACTAATAGGAATCAACAGCACAACTGCTAAACAAATGCGTATTTATTTTGTTGACAACGAAGTGTCGAGCATCACTTTTTACGAAAAAGTAAAAGGAGATATGACTCCCGAAACTGAAAAAAAAGAAATACTACTGAAAGATTTTATTTGGCTCAACCAATATCGTCCAAAAGACAAAAACGATATTTTTATGCCCGATTTTTATAAGCCCACACCTAAAAAAAAGGATGACGATTATGAAGATTGAAAACAAAAACATACTTTCCATAAACAATCTTTGTATTGACTTCAAAGCCGAATCTTCTTCCGTCAGAGTGGTCAATCGGCTTTCGTTCAATCTTATAAAAGGCACCACCTTGGGTATAGTAGGCGAATCGGGTTCGGGAAAATCGGTAACGGCACTCAGCATTATGCGTCTACTGCAAGAAGCTATTTATGCAGGTGAAATTAATTTACATATCGACGGTACTACTCATTCGATACTGAAGCTCAACAATAAACAAATGCGTTCTTTTAGAGGGAATCGTATTGCGATGATATTCCAAGAACCTATGACATCGCTCAATCCCTCTATGCGTTGCGGTAGACAAATCGAAGAAGCTCTGCAATTGCATTTAGGATTAACAAAAACAAAAGCTCGCCGACAAACGCTTCGTCTTTTGGAAGAAGTACGCCTACCCCATCCCGAAAAAATTTACAAAGCCTATCCCCACGAAATATCGGGAGGACAAAAACAGCGTGTCATGATAGCAATGGCTATCAGCTGTAATCCGGACATCTTAATCGCCGATGAGCCTACTACAGCTCTTGACGTTACCGTTCAAAAAGACATATTGGAACTCTTACTCGATTTACAAAAAAAACACGGTATCAGTATTATTTTCATCACTCACGATTTAGGTGTCGTTGCCAAGATTGCCCACCACATTGTGGTTATGTATAAGGGAGAAAAAGTAGAAGAAGGCGATGTGAAAACCGTTTTTACTCAACCGCAACATCCCTATACCAAAGGATTGTTAGCCTGTAGAGTTCCTTTAGAAAAACGATTAAAAATACTTCCAACTATTCGTCAAATACTTGAATCGAAAGACCATCATTTTGAAGAAAAAATAATCACACAATCGGAATGGAAATCCGAAAGCAATAAAATACTATCCTCAAATCCTATTTTAGAAGTAACGGATTTAACAAAAAAATACCCGCTTCCCAAAAAAATCTTTCAGCCTCGTGATTATTTCTACGCTTTAGACAATATTAGCTTTCAGCTTTATGAAGGAGAAACATTGGGTTTAGTCGGAGAATCGGGCTGTGGAAAAACAACTTTAGGAAGGAGTATTTTACGCCTTATCGAAACACAAAACGGAAGAATTATTTACCAAGGAAAAAACATAAGCACATTGAGTTCACGGCAAATGCGTTCTCTACGAAAAGACCTTCAAATTATTTTTCAAGACCCTTATGCTTCTCTTAATCCGCGTTATATGGTAGGAGAAGCCATTATGGAGCCTATGAAATTGCACAAAATAGGCAAGAGCGACCAAGAACGAAAAGAAAAAGTAATGGAATTACTTCAACGCGTCGATTTGGAAGAAAAACATTTTTACCATTACCCACACGAATTTTCGGGAGGGCAACGACAACGCATCAGTATTGCACGTGCCTTGGCACTACAACCCAAAATTATTGTTTGCGATGAATCCGTCTCAGCATTAGACGTATCGGTACAAGCACAAATACTTAACCTGCTGAATAAGTTAAAAGATGAGTTTAAACTCACTTATCTCTTTATTTCTCACGACCTTTCGGTAGTGAAATTTATGTCGCATCGCATTATGGTAATGAAAAACGGGAAAATAGTAGAACTAAATACAGCCGACGATTTGTATACTCATCCTCAAACAGCTTATACACAACAACTCATTAACTCAATTCCGCTTATTAAATTTTCATAAAAAAAACAAAACTTTTCTTATAATAATACTGTCGAAAAGTACGAAAAAAAAAGCTGAATCCATTATTTGGAATCAGCTCCGATTTTTTATGCTATAAGGAAGTTTTCAGCTCACCTCTTTTTTGATTTGTATTAAACTTAAATACAATTCCGCCTCTAAGGTTAAAATTCTTAGAAAATATACGTGGCCAATAAGAAAATTGCCCAAAAGAAAATTCCATGTTCAGTCCTACTAAATTCCAAAAATATACACTCCCACCTATACCTATTCCATATTCATGACGATACGGATACAATTCATCTTTATGGTAATTGATATTAGATAGTGGAATAAAATATTTTTCATTATAATTAATCAAATAGCAGCCTCCATATTTTGCCATAATATAAACATCCCATCTGGATTTTATATTTTTTTTTAACAATGGCAATAAATGCAAATTAATATTAAAGCCAAATGTAGGTGCTAAGACATTTTCCGGACTTATAAAAAATATCATTATATAATGGTTCCCTTTTTTAGGACAACAAAATAAAAAAAATTAACGTATAAATAATTAAAAAGTTGTCTTATGGAAAAAAGGTCAAGAAAAAAGTTTAGCTCCTCTTTTAAATCAAAAGTGGC
>JAAYQB010000122.1 GCA_012519525.1 Bacteroidales bacterium
ACGCGGCATGGCTGGGTCAGAGTTGCCTCCATTGCCCAATATTCCTTACTGCTGCCTCCCGTAGGAGTCTGGACCGTGTCTCAGTTCCAGTGTGGGGGTGTATCCTCTCAGAACCCCTATCCATCGTTGCCTTGGTAAGCCGTTACCTTACCAACTAGCTAATGGAACGCGTGCCCATCTTATACCACCTGAGCTTTAATTATAAATAGATGCCTATCAATAATATTATGGAATATTAGCGCTAATTTCTCAACGTTTTGTTCCTGTATAAGGTAGGTTGCACACGTGTTACGCACCCGTACGCTACTCGTCATCTCTGTATTGCTACAAAATGTTACCGTTCAACTTGCATGTATTAAGCCTGCCGCCAGCGTTCATCCTGAGCCAGGATCAAACTCTCCTTAGTATAATATATCTTTATTTAAATATTACTGTAAAAGTAATATATCGTTGTGTCTGTCCTGAGCTTTGCTATCTCTTACTCAAAAGATTTAGCGGGATATTTGCTGCTGATCTCCATTCGTTCAAAGAACTTGTCCCAAAAAAAGAGGCACTAAACGTACAACCTTTTTGAGGAATGCAAAAGTACAACTTTTTTCTTTATCTTAAACAAAATATTTTAAATATTTTTTATTATTCTAATGTGTTTGATAATGAACTGAATAGTTGATTTAGGATTGTGTGATAATCAAAATTAAACAATTATTTTCAAAGGGAAAGGATAAAGTTTGGCATTTTATTGCATCTTTTACCGAATAAATCAATTTATTTTATCGGGAAAATTAGCTGTTTTTATGTGCTTGTAACTATTGTTTTCATTGTATATAAAGTAGGCAGCATATTCAGGATGGGAAGCTAAAAATTGCAATGATTTGTCCATATCCATAATCATAAAAGCAGTGGCTAAAGCATCGGCATAGGTGCAGTTGTCGGCTAATACGGTTACACTTAATAATTTATTTTGTTCCGGTTTCCCTGTCAATGGATTGATAATATGAGAAAAACGTTCGCCGTCTTTTTCATAATAGTTTCTATAGTTTCCACTGGTGGCGACGGCTTTATTGTTTAAATAAAAAACATAATCCGTCTCGCTTTTATCGTCGGCATGTTTAGTGGGAATTTGAATGCCTACTTTCCATTTGTTTTGATTTTTATTGCAGGCAAAGACTTCACCGCCAACATCGACCAAGTAGTCGGAATATCCTTGCGAACTTAAAAAAACGGCTATTTTATCTACAATATATCCTTTGGCTATAGCATTGAAATTTAACTGTATAAATAGATTTTCTTTTACTATATGATTGTTTTCTAAAGATAATTTTTGATAACCTATGGTTTTTATAACACTATCGATTTCTTTTTGTGTAGGGTCTTTTTTTTCTTCTTTTCCAAAACCCCATAAATTGACCAAAGGTGCAACCGTAATGTCAAAAGCCCCTTCTGTTAAACTGCTAATTTCTTGAGCAACAAGGAAAATACTTTTAAAATCTTCATTTATTTCTGTCGTTTGATTGTTGTTTATCTTTGATATTAATGAATTGGTATCGAAAACAGAGAACATAGAGGAATAGAGATTGAATATGGAATCTATTGGGTATTGAAGGGTTTTGTTTTCTTTTCCCATATAGGAAATAGAGTAATAAGTTCCTATGGCAAAACCGTCAATATTGTTTTTTTTATTTGAATTACAGCTGTTTATTAGTATTGAAATGCCGATAATAATGGTATAAATACATAATTTTTTCATATCAAAAATGTTTTTTACAAAGATACTATAAGTTTGATTTCTATTTTTAGTAAAAAATAATATTTATGAACATAGAAGAAATAATTCGACGAAAATCAAATAAATTTCTTGTATTTTTGCGAAAAATTTTTTATTGCCATGTCGAATAATAATACTATTGTAACTGCTGTAAAAACACTGCCGGAGAAAAGCGGTGTTTATCTTTATTATGATAGTGATAAAAATATTATATATGTAGGGAAGGCTAAAAATTTAAGAAAACGTGTCGGTTCTTATTTTACCAAAACGCAAACCAATCCCAAACTTCGCATAATGGTCGGTAAAATATTTGACATTAAATTTATCATTGTTGACAATGAATACGAGGCTTTATTGTTGGAAAACAATCTGATAAAAAAACATCAACCTCGCTATAATGTTTTATTGAAAGACGATAAAACCTACCCTTGGATTTGTATTCCTAAGGAAGATTTTCCTCGTATTTTTTCTACTCGAAAAACGAACGATAAAAAAGCCTCTTATTTCGGTCCTTATTCTTCAGTGAAAAATATGGGTTTACTGCTTGAAATTTTGAGAGAATTATATCCTTTTCGCACGTGCAATTTGAATTTAAGTAAAGAAAATATCGCTAAAAATAAATACAGACCTTGTTTGGATTATCATTTAAAAAAATGCAAAGCACCTTGCGTCGGTTTACAAACCGAAGACGATTATCTGAAAAACATTAAACAAGCCATCAATATCATTGAGGGAAACATCAAAGATGCAATTAAAGAGCTTGAATCAGAGATGTTTGCTCATTCAAAAAAAATGGAATTTGAAAAAGCTCATGAATTTAAAAATAAAATAGATTTATTGAAAAATTATCAAATTCGCTCAACAATTGTTAATCCTAAAATTAATAATGTTGATGTTTTTGCTATTGCTGAAGATACTAATAGTGCATACATTAGCTACTTTAAAGTAATGAACGGAGCCATTATTTACACTCAAAATTTAGAAATTAAAAAGCGTTTAGATGAAAGCATTGACGAATTATTATTGTTGGCAATAGTAGATATACGAAAAACGAGTCATAGTCAAACGCCTGAGATTATACTTCCTTTTTTATTGCCTTATGTTATTTCCGATACGAAAATAACAGTTCCTAAAAAGGGCGATAAATTTCAACTATTGGCATTAGCACAACGCAACGCTTTAGCTTTCAAGCAAGATAGACAAATAAAGAAAAGCATTTTAGAAGGAAATAGAAGCAATAAAAACACATTGGAACAAATGCAAAAAGACCTGATGTTATCACATCCGCCGGCTTATATAGAGTGTTTCGACAATTCCAATATTCAGGGGAAATATGCGGTCTCGGCTATGGTGTGTTTTAGAAATGCCAAGCCGTCAAAAAAAGAGTATCGGCATTATCTTATTAAAACACAACAACAACCCAACGATTATGCTTCTATGCAAGAAGTTGTTTATCGTAGATATAGCAAATTGCTAAAAGAAAAATTACCGCTTCCCGATATGATACTTATTGATGGGGGAAAAGGGCAAGTTTCGGCAGTTTATACCGTTTTAGAACAATTGGGAATTGAAAATAAAGTGGCTCTTTTTGGAATAGCGGAACGATTGGAAGAAGTTTTTCGACCTAAAGACCCACTTCCGTTGTATATTGACAAAAAATCGGAAACCCAGTATGTTTTACAACATCTTCGAGACGAAGCACATCGTTTCGGGATTACCCATCATCGTAAATTACGTTCCAATGAAACGTTTAAAACGGAACTAACCAATATTCAAGGAGTAGGCGATATGACTGCACAAAAACTTTTAAAGCATTTTCATTCGATTGAAAAAATTAAAAAAGCGGAAGTCGGCGAATTGGCACAGGTAATAGGTCGGTCGAAAGCAATAGCCGTATTTAATTTTTATCGTTCTATTATATAAGAAAGAAAGATAGAATAGCTGCTAAAAGACAGTAAACGGCAAAATAGATTAATTTTCCTCTTTTGACGATATTTATCATCCATTTACATGCAATACAGCCTACTATAAAAGCAGCCAAAAAACCGCTTATCAATGAAATAGGAGCTATGTCCGTCGGATTCGGCATTAATAAATAGTCTTTTATATCTAAAAATGCTTCCCCTAAAATGGGGATTATCACCATAAGAAAAGAAAATTTAGCGACTGATTCTTTTTTGTTTCCAAGTAGTATCCCCGTAGCAATCGTACTTCCCGAGCGAGAAAGTCCCGGTAGCACGGCAATGGCTTGTGCTATACCGATAATGAGAGCATCCCACCAGCCGATTTTTTCTTTTTGACGTGGCTTGGCAAAATAAGCAAAAGTTAACAGTAAGGAAGTGAGCAGTAAACAGCAACCTACGATGAGTAATCCTGACCCAAATATGGCTTCGATAAAATCTTTAAAAAACAATCCGATAATCATGACAGGAATCATCGAAAGGGCTATTTTGAATAAATATTGGGTGGAGTCGTTCCATTTGAAAAGAAAAAATCCTTTGAATAACTCGGTGACTTCTTTCCGTAATATAACGATGGTACTTAAAACAGTTGCTGCATGTACGCTTACGGCAAACAATAGGTTATTATTTCCTTCGACATTTAAAATGGCATTGCCTATAGCCAAATGTCCACTGCTACTTACCGGCAAAAATTCTGTCAATCCCTGTATTATTCCAAGAATGATTGCTTCCCAGACTTCCATGTATTGCTATAATTGGTTTTATAATAATTCTTTTTTCTCTTCTTTTTCTTTAGGGCGATACATGATGGCAAATAATTCTATGAGAAATCCAAGCACCAATACAATAGGACCTACATACATGCGTCTTGTATCGAAAATAGCTTCGCTAAATTCGGTGGGGTCGTCGGTTCCGCCACCCGACAGTAAAATATAGCCTGCTATTAATACGAGAATGCCTATTAGCATAATGATGTAATTTATTCTACGAAAGGGCATGCCGGGTGCCCATACAATTTGTTGTTTTTGAGGAACTGCTTTATTTTTTGCTTTATTCGTTTTTATTTCTTTTTTTGCCATATTATTGAATGATTATAATTATGAGTAAAGTTTATCTATTTTCATTTTTATATATTTTCTTACTGAGAAATAAGTAGATAGCCAAGTAAAAAACACTCCCATTGCTGCAACGGCTGCAAAGACAAGGAGGTATTGCTTGGGGTTGTCTAATTCAATGAGTCCGGGAATATGGGTATAAGCTAAATAGATTACGCCACTTAAGATAATGATAGAAAAAATGGCTGCCCATAGTCCTTGCATTATTCCTTTATAGATAAAAGGTTTTTGAATAGTGCTTTTTTTAGCTCCGACTAATAACATACTTCTAATAATAAATCTTTTAGAATAGATGGATAAGCGTATGGTATTGTTGATTAGTGAAATGGCGATAATTAATAAAACGCCGCTAACAATGAGCATTACGACACTGATTTTATATAAATTTTGATTAATATTTTCTACATAGCTACGTTGATATTGAATATCTGTAACATTCGGTTCAAGGAGTAAGTTTGCTTCTATTTTTTGTAAACTGTCAACAGAGGTGTACGCCGAATGAATTTTCAGTAAAATTGAGGGGGGGAGAATGTCGCCCACTATTTCTCTAAAGTCATGCCCTAACATTTTAATTGTTTGTTCAGTAGCTTCTTCTTTGCTAATGTAGCGTGCCGATTTAACATAGGGTTCCGATTCTAATCGTTTTTGGAATTCCAAAATATCTCCTTCTTTGATATCGGGGAGTAGCATTATTTCAAAGCTAATGTTTTCTCTTGTTTCTTGTGATATGCGTTGAGCATTAATAAGAATTACCCCTAAAAGCCCTATCATGAACAAAACCAATGTTATGCTAAGCACAGTAGAAATCCATGAAGCAGCTAAGCGATGTTTTGTTATTTTATCTACGGGTTCTGTCATTATTTTTAGTTTTTAGTAAATTATTAATAACTATTAATATGAAAAAATATTGTATTTATTATGTTTCATCGTACCCATCATTATCCAAAGTCATATAGATAGAATTTTGACTTTTAAATTCAGGCACTATCAATTTCATTTGTTTAACTACTGCAAAATCATTTTCAGTATAAAGCATATCAATTAGTCGGTTGATATGTTCATTAATAACGTCAAAATCATATTCTATTACTTTAGCGATTTTAATTTTTTTATGTTTTGTAATGATGGTGTTTTCATTGTTATTTAAAAGTTCTTCGTATAGTTTCTCTCCGGGACGCAAACCTGTGAAAACAATTTGTATATCTCGTCCTAACTCCAAGCCTGATAATAACACCATTTTTTTAGCCAAATCCAATATCTTGATTGATTTTCCCATATCGAAAATGTAGATTTCGCTACCGTTGCTCATTGCTCCTGCATGTAGCACTAATTGACAAGCCTCACCAATGGTCATAAAATAGCGGGTAACCTCCGGATGTGTTATCGTAATAGGTCCTCCTTCTTCTATTTGTTTTTTGAGAATGGGTATGATTGAGCCGTTAGAGCCTAATACATTGCCGAATCGAGTGGTGATAAATTTACAATTTTGGTATTTTTTTCCCAATGATTGCACGTAAATTTCGGCAATTCGTTTCGTTACTCCCATTACGTTAGTAGGATTTACGGCTTTATCTGTCGAAACCATAATGAATTTATTGACAGAGTATTTTACGCTTAAATCTGCTATTATTTTTGTTCCCAACACATTGATTTTAACCGATTGTATCGGATTTTTTTCCATAATGGGGACGTGCTTGTAAGCCGCTGCATGATAAACTATATCGGGTTTGTATTTAGCAAAAATGTTTTCCATGAATGCTTTATCGCATATATCGCCTATATAAGAAATGTAATTTTTTCGTTGATAAGAATCACTGAGGGATAATTCCAAGAAAAACATAGGCGATTCGGCATTATCTATTAATATGATTTGCTTAAAATCATATTTCATAATTTGCAGTACAATTTCGCTTCCGATAGAGCCGGCAGCTCCGGTAATCAATATCGTTTTATTTAATAAATCTTTACGTATAATAGTGCTGTCTAATTTGATAGGTTCTCTTTCTAAGAAATCTTCAATTTTAATCTTTTTGATTTGCTTGAAACTTAATTGACCGTTAATCCATCTGTCAACGGGCGGAACTACTAAAACTTTTGTTTTATACTCTAAGCACATTTCCGTTATTTGATTGCTTTTGCTTTGTGGAAAGTCTTTGATTGCAATTATCACGTGGGCAATGCTTTTTGTCTCTAATAATTTTGCTAAATCTTTAAAAGAATAAATGCATAGATTGTCTATTTTTTTTCCTATTTTTTTAGGGTCATCGTCAATAAATCCTATGACGTTGTATTTGTTAGAAATATCTTGGTAGATTGATTTTTTGGTTGTAAATCCTAATTCGCCGGCACCGTAAATCACAACGTCTTTTTTTTGTTTAGGGCTGTTAATGTATTCAAAATAAATAATTTTTGTAAATAAACGATAAAAAATTATCATAAAAGTGGATACGATAAATTCTAAGATAACAATAGAAAACGGCACAACAAAAGCATTGCTTATTAAATAACATATCAGATTAATAGCGCTAATAATGATTGAGCCTAATAAATTGACCAAAAAAATACGTGTAACATCTTTTGTCCCTGTGTATCGCAATAGAGCAGTATGTGTTTTAAACGATAAGAATAAAATTAATCTTACTCCTAAGATTGTTCCAAATATGGCAGCCATTTGGTAGCGATTTAAATCGGCAGGGATTTTAAAATTTAAACGTAAAATCATTACCAATGTAATAGAAATACTTACGATAAATAAATCTATAAAAAGTATCACCCAGCTGGGGGCGGTATTGGTTCTACGTAATGATGGAAATGTTATTTTTTTCATTTATCAGTTATTTTATTTGATATACTTTTTTGATTCTTCCCAATAAAAATTCATTAGTTCAGTGTCGGCATCTGTAATATGTTTGTTTTGAGCTGCAATTTGATTTTCAATGTATTGAAAACGTTGAATAAACTTTTGATTGGTGCGTTCTAATGCGTCTTCAGGGTTGATATCTAAAAAACGTGCATAATTAATCATTGCAAATAAGACATCTCCAAATTCATTTTCAATACCTTGTTTGTCGTTTTTTTGCAATTCGGTTTCCAACTCACTGATTTCTTCTTTTATTTTGTTGACTACTTCCGCCGAATTATTCCAATCGAATCCGACGCCATGTACTTTTTCCTGCATTCGGAATGCTTTTACCATGGCAGGCAACGAGTGAGGGACTCCTTCCAATACTGATTTTCTGCCTTCGGTGAGTTTGATTTTTTCCCAATTTTCTTTTACTTCTTCCGAGTTAGCCACTTTTACATCTCCAAAAACATGGGGATGACGTAGTATTAATTTATCACACAATGTATTAACGATATCTGCAAAATCGAAAGCATTTAATTCCCGACCGATTTTGGCATAAAAAACAATGTGCAATAAAATATCGCCTAATTCTTTTTTGATATTGTTTAAGTCTTGTTGAATGATAGCATCCGATAGCTCATACACTTCTTCTATCGTGAGGTGGCGAAGGCTTTCGAGTGTTTGTTTACGATCCCAAGGGCATTTTTCGCGTAACTCATCCATAATGGTCAGTAGACGGTCAATGGCTATTTGATTCTTGTTGATTGTCATATTATGGATTGTTTTCGAGTGTTAATAGTGTGATTAAAAATTATATGTCGTTGATTGTAAATCTTTTTTTATTGATATATGAATACTTATATTTAGATTGCGAAAGTAAAAAAATATTTAATGTAATATTCATTGTTCTATTAAATTTTACTTTTTATTTGCCATTACTTTTTCCCATTCCCACGAGGTTTTTAACATATCCTCCAACGAATATTTAGCTTTCCATTTCAATAATTCATTGGCTTTTCGGGTGTCAGCCCAAATCTTTGCAATATCTCCTTCGCGACGTCCTTTTATTTGATAATTTACTTTTAAGTTATTGACTTTCTCAAAGGTATGCACTATGTCTAAAACCGAATAGCCTATTCCCGTTCCTACGTTAAACACTTCATAATTGCTTATTGTGTTTTTCTCTATCATTCGTTGGATAGCACAAACGTGAGCATCAGCCAAATCCGATACATGGATATAGTCGCGTATGCAGGTTCCGTCGGGGGTGTCGTAATCATTGCCGAAAACAGATAAGTATTCGCGTTTACCTATTACTGTTTGTGTAAGATAAGGTAATAAATTGGGCGGAATTCCTTTTGCAACTTCTCCTATTTTCAAGGAAGGGTGTGCACCTATAGGATTAAAATAGCGTAAAGAGGTAACAAACAGATTGTTGTTTGCTTTGCAGCAATCTTCTAACACTTCTTCTATCACTTGTTTGGTATTGCCGTAAGGCGACATTGCTTTTTTAATAGGCGAATTTTCCGTTACGGGTAAACTATCGGGGGTGCCGTAGACAGTACAAGAAGACGAAAAAACCAAATTCTTTATTTGATGTTTTTGCATTTCCGTTAAAACATTCAATATCGAATGGAAATTGTTCTTATAATACCTCAACGGTTCATTAACCGATTCGTTGACATATTTATAGGCTGCAAAATGAATGACAGCATCTATGGCGTAGTTATTAAAAAGGGCTTCGCATGCTTGTTCGTCAACTAAATCTATTTTTTCGAAAACAGGAAGTATATGGGTTATTTTTTCAATGTTATAGATTACTTCTTCTTCTGAATTACTCAGATTATCAACTATAATTACATTGTAGCCTTGTTCTTGCAAAGCAATGACCGTATGCGAACCTATATAACCTGTTCCTCCGGTTACTAAAATTGTTTTTTTCATAACGATGGATGAATTTTATTAATAGCTATATCTATACGTTCCGAGCTTTCTTCTACTCCCAATAAATTGATGATTTCAAACAAATCAGGTCCTTTGGCATAACCTACTAAACTTAAACGTAAGCAATTCATGATGTTAGCCATATTTAGCTGATGGTCTTCTATGTATTTTTTCACTTGCTCTCTTGCTTTATCTATTTGAAAGTTCGGCTCGGCAGCAATTATTTCTTTGATTGCCTTTAGGTGTTGCGGTGTGTTTTCTTGCCAACGTTTTCTTATGACGGCTTCGTCGTAACTATCGGGACGTAAGAAAAAGAATGATGAAACTTCCCATAAATCATGGATAAAATAGGCACGTTCTTTTACTAATTCTACAATTTTTTGAATATAATCGTCAGGGGCTGTTAAGTTTTTTTCTGCTAAAAATTCTTTGTATTTTTCCGCCAACTCATTATTCGATTTCATTTGTAAGTATTGATGATTGAACCATTTAGCCTTTTCGAAATCAAATTTTGCTCCCGATTTATTGACTCTTTCCAAAGAAAAAATCTCTATGAGTTCCGACAATGAAAATATTTCTTGTTCGGTTCCGGGATTCCAACCGAGCAATGCCAAAAAGTTGATTAATGCATCGGGGAAATATCCTTTTTCTCTGTATCCGGCAATGACTTCAGATGAATTGGGGTCGTGCCATTCCAAAGGAAATACGGGAAATCCTAATCGGTCGCCGTCGCGTTTACTCAATTTGCCGTTGCCATCGGGTTTCAGCAGCAAAGGAAGATGTGCAAACTGAGGCATTGAGTCTGCCCAGCCTAAATAGCGATAAAGTAACACATGCAAAGGTGTCGAAGGCAGCCATTCGCTTCCTCGAATTACATGCGAAATATCCATTAAGTGGTCGTCTACCACATTTGCTAAATGATAGGTAGGTAATTGATCTGCTGATTTCCACAATACTTTATCATCTACTATACTGCTGTTGATTACCACTTCTCCGTAAATCAAGTCTTGCACTTTTATATCTTCATCGGGTTGAATACAAATACGAATAACATAAGATTCGCCTTTTGCCATTCTGTTTTTCACTTCCTCTTCCGAAAGAGTCAGCGAGTTTTTCATTTGCATACGAACCGAAGCATCGTATTGAAAATTAGCAATTGTTTTGCGTTTTTCTTCAATTTCTTCCGGCGTATCGAAAGCATAATAGGCTTTTCCGCTATTGATTAAAAAATCGGCATATTGTTTATAAATGGATTTACGCTCCGACTGACGATAAGTTATTCCTTCTTTATTAGGGATATGCACTCCTTCGTCGAAGGTAATGCCTAACCAATCAAAGGATTCTATAATGTATTGTTCGGCGCCGGGAACAAAGCGAACACTGTCGGTATCTTCGATACGAAGAATGATTTTCCCATTGTTTTGTTTTGCAAACAAATAGTTATACAGTGCTGTACGCACGCCTCCTATGTGCAAAGGTCCCGTAGGACTCGGAGCAAATCGCACTCTTATTGATTTCATCTTATTAGAATAAATAATTTTTTGCAAAAGTATACATTTTTGCAATATAAAATACGGTTTTTCTGATTTATTTTGTTGAAAAATAAATAATTAAAATGTATTTAAGAAACAACGAAATACATTTTAAATAACTTTACAAATAAAAGAGAAAGTTAGCGGTAGCGCGTATTCTAAGAGTGTTGCCCTAAAATTATCAACAACATAATCTTTCACTAAGACGGTTTAGTTAATTAGGATAAATTTTATACGTTAAGGATTTACGCATTAATTAAATTAAATGGATATTTTCCTTATTTTACAGGATTTGATTTTCTATTTCCTTCTCCCCATTCCATCATATAAAGAAATTGTATG
>JAAYQB010000123.1 GCA_012519525.1 Bacteroidales bacterium
AACCATTAGTTGTGCCACTATATGGCACGAAATAGAAAAATTGGAACTCATTGGCAAACAGGAAATTGAAAAATTGTCAGGATTGGAAAATAAACTCTTCGGTTTTGAGAAAGATGAAGCCGTTGAACAAGCCTTTTCAATATTAGAAAACTCAAATATACGGACAGTTGGTCCGGAATTAATCTTTGGAAAAATATATGATTATATCGGTTTCAATAAAATTAAGGAAGAGATGTTTCGTCATTTGGTCATATCACGGTTGGCTTTTCCGTTAAGCAAGCTCAAGACAGTAGAATATCTTTATCGTTATCAAGGCATTTTTCTCGATATTAACGCTGTTTATCGTTTTTTAGATAAACTGAATGACAAACTTAAATTAGAAGTGGAACAAATTAGTTTTGAACACACAAAAAAGGTTTTGAATGGAGAAATTAGTATTGTTTTCTATGATATGACTACTTTGTATTTTGAGGCGAGTGATGAAGACGATTTGAGAAAAATAGGTTTTAATAAAGATGGTAAACATCAATGTCCACAAATTTTTATCGGGCTACTTGTCGGATTGGGAGGTTATGCCATAGGCTACGATATTTATGAAGGGAATATTTACGAAGGACACACCTTGTTACCATTTATTGAGCGTATCAGCCAAAAACATAATTTATCCAAGCCGATTATTGTAGCTGATTCCGCTTTGCTTTCTAAAGAAAATATTAAGATTTTGGAAACTCATGAATATGAATACATTCTTGGAGCAAGAATAAAAAACGAGTCGGAAGAATTGAAGAAAGAGATGCTTTCCAACACATTTACAGATGGAAAGATAGTTTGTTTTCCTAAGGATGAAAACACAAGGCTTATAGTCAGTTATTCTGACAATAGGGCTAAAAAAGACGCTTATAATAGACAGAGAGGATTAAAACGATTAGAAAAGAAGATTAAATCTAATCGATTGACAAAATCAAGTATAAACAATAGAGGCTATAATAAGTATCTTAAAATGGAAGGCGAGGTGTTTGTTGAAATTGATTATTCAAAATACGAACAGGACAGTGTGTGGGATGGCTTAAAGGGCTTTATTACAAATTCAAAATTGACTGATAAAGAAGTAATTGCTAATTATAAGAACTTATGGTACATAGAACGGGCATTTCGCATGTCGAAAACAGATTTACGAATACGTCCCATTTACCATCGACTACGGAACAGAATAGAAGCTCATATTTGTGTAGCTTTCACTGCATATAGTATTTACAAGGAGTTAGAACGTGTTTTGCATGCAGAGAAATCAACACTATCATTGAAAAAAGCAGCCGAAATCACACATAATATGTATCAATTAACGTATACCCTTCCTGAATCAAAACATACAAAGACTCGTCTTCTGAAAATGGATAATCAGCAAAACGAATTATATCAAATTATTATTAAAAATTTTTAGGGTGTTGCAAAGCGGAAAACAGGCTTACGGAAAATAAAATATAAAATAATGCCAATAGAGAATAATAAAACAAAAGGAATCCAAAAAAACTTCCACTTCCTTTTTATTTTGTGTTTATAAACCATATCGTAAATACAGTAGATTGCAATGACATAATGTATTATTAAAAAAATTTTTATCCAGAAAAAAAAGTTTTCCATATTTTTATTGTTTTAAATCTATAATTATTTTAATTAAGTGTCCCCCTATATTAGACAGTTTTTTTTTTGTTAATATTTTTATTTTAAAAAGAACTTCATCTTTAACATTGTAAAAATATACTATTTTTTATTATCATCCGAAAAAAATAAAAATAAATATAATAAAATAGAACAAAAATTTCTAAAAGGCAGTATCCCAATAAATGCTTATTTAGTGCAACTTAAAGTCTTTATTGTCTGAAGAAAAATAAAAAGCATTTTTTTATAAAAATAATTTTTTACTTATTGATTTTAGGGAAGAATGGATTTGAAAAAACTTCAAATTAAATAAGAATTTATGTTGTTTTTTTGTGTATTTTCGTAGACAAATGATTTAAATCATATTTAATTGATAATTAAAACGTAGCATTATTAAAAATGGAGACAAAAGGCGAAAGAATCATTCCGGTAAATATTGAGAAGCAAATGAAATCGGCATATATTGATTATTCTATGTCGGTAATTGTATCAAGAGCATTGCCTGATGTTAGAGATGGATTCAAACCGGTGCATAGACGCATAATGTATGCGATGTGGGATACTAAAATATTATCGAATAGTCCAACTAAAAAATCAGCAAGAATAGTTGGGGAAGTATTAGGTAAATATCATCCTCATGGCGATACGGCGGTATACGATGCTATGGTGCGTATGGCTCAAGAGTGGTCGTTACGTTATCCTTTAATAGATGGACAAGGAAACTTTGGTTCTATCGACGGCGACGGTCCGGCAGCAATGCGATATACCGAAGCAAGGATGAAAAAAATAGCAGAAGAAATGCTAATCGATATTGACAAAGAAACTGTTGATTTTCAGTCAAATTTTGATGATTCTTTACAAGAGCCTACAGTTTTACCTGCTAAAATACCCAATCTTTTATTAAATGGCTCTTCAGGAATTGCAGTAGGAATGGCAACCAATATGCCCCCCCATAATTTAAGTGAAGTTGTAGATGGAATTATTGCTTATATAGATAACAGAGAAATCACAATAGATGGCTTAATGGAATTTATAAAAGCCCCTGATTTTCCTACAGCTTGTACCATTTATGGTTATGACGGTGTGCGAGATGCTTTCCATACGGGAAGAGGACGTATCATTATGCGAGGAGATGTTGTTACTGAAATAGAAGAACACAGCCATGGAAGAGATAGAATAATTATTCAAAACATTCCTTATCAAGTTAGTAAATCAGAAATGGTACGTAAGATTGCTGATTTGGTAAAAGAAGGAAAAATAGAAGGAATAGCAGAAATAAGAGATGAATCGAAAAAAGATATTCGAATAGTTTTAGAACTTAAACGAGATGCAATAACAAGTATTGTAATCAATAAGCTGTATCAATTTTCGCCGCTACAATCTTCTTTTAGTGTTAATAATGTTGCCTTGGTGAATGGTCAACCGAGAACATTAAATTTGAAAGAATTAATACATTACTATGTAGAGCATCGCCATGAAATAGTAATTCGTAGGTCACAATATGATTTACGAAAAGCCCAAGAAAGAGCACATATTCTCGAAGGATTACTAAAAGCTTTGGATATCATTGATGAAATTATAGATTTAATAAGAGCGTCTAAAACGGTAGAAGAGGCACGAAACGGATTAATGGAAAAATGGTCGTTTTCAGAAATACAAGCAGTAGCCATTGTCGAAATGCGATTACGTCAATTGGTCGGATTGGAAAGAGAAAAATTACAAAAAGAATACGACGATTTACAAATCAGAATTGATTATTTGACACGACTACTTGCCAATGAAGACATGCGAATGCAAGTTATAAAAGAAGAATTATTAGAAATAAAAGAAAAATACGGAGACGAAGCTCGAAGCAACATAGAATATACGGCAAGTGATTTTAGAATAGAAGATACTATTTCCGATGAAGATGTAATTATAACAATTTCACACTTAGGATATATCAAACGTACAAGTTTAAAAGAATACAAAGTTCAAAATCGAGGAGGAAAAGGGTCAAGAGGTTCTGATGCACGAGATACAGATTTTATAGAACATTTATACACGGCAACAAATCATAATTATTTATTGTTCTTTACAGAAAAAGGGAAATGTTTCTGGTTACGTGTATTCGAAGTTCCCGAAGGCTCAAAATCATCAAAAGGACGTGCTATACAGAATTTAATAAGTATTGATCCGGATGATAAAGTCAGAGCGGTAATAAATGTGAAAGATCTTTCAGACAAAGAATATATTAACAGTAACTATATTATATTGTGTACTGAAAAAGGAATTATCAAAAAAACCTCTCTCGAAGCATATTCAAGACCTCGTCAAAATGGAATCAATGCCATTACTATTCGTGAAGGAGATAATTTATTACAAGCTAAGTTAACAGATGGAAATTCAATTATATTAATGGCGCTGTATTCCGGAAAAGCAATACGTTTCCACGAAAAAAGAGTACGCCCTATGGGACGTAATGCTTCCGGTGTTAAAGGGATTACACTTGCAAATGAATCGGACAAAGTTGTTGGCATGATTTGTGTAAATAAAGAAGAAGAAGAGACGGATGACATTTTGGTTGTATCGGAAAACGGCTTTGGAAAACGTTCTTCTTTAGATGATTATCGAGAAACTAACAGAGGAGGTAAAGGAGTGAAAACGATTAATATTACTGAAAAAACAGGAAATCTGATTGCTATTAAAAATGTGAACGACAATGAAGATTTAATGATTATTAATCGTAGCGGAATCATTATTCGTATGAAAGTAGCTGATTTACGTGTTGTTGGAAGAGCAACTCAAGGAGTTAAACTTATTGATTTAAAAGAAGACGATATTATTGCAGCAGTTACTCGAGTTCCTTCAGAAGACGACAATGATGAAGAAGAATATTCCGATAACGAACAACAAGGTGAAGAAATTATTGAAAACGAAAATTAAACAATAAAATAAAAATAATATGAAAAAATTTGTTTTTACCATTGGATTAGTTACATTAGTAACACTGAGCATGGCTCAAAGAAAAGAATTAAGTAATGCCTATAATCACTATTCAAATAAATATTGGAGTAGAGCAAAAACAGCGATTGACAAGGCAGCAGAACACGAAGACACTAAAAATGATGCTCGTACATGGTTTTATCGAGGAAATATTTATTTACAAATAGGATATGCTAAGCAAGAAAATCCCAATTCGGAGTATAAAAATTTATGTGATAATTGTGGAGAGATTGCTTATGATTCTTATGTAAAAGCATTGCAGATAGACAAAACAATAGAAGCGTCTACTATGATGCCCAATAATCCTATTAAAGGAATAGATTTTTGTACGGATTTACTTTACAATGAAACCCTTGCAGAACTCAATAAAAATAACTTTGAAAGAGCGCTTGTGCTTGCCGAAAAATGTTATAACAGCAATCCTCATAGTGAAAGCGGAAATTTTATTTATGCCGTAGCAGCTGAATATGCCAATAAAAAAGACATAGCAAAAGCACGTTATAGTGCAATGATTAATAGGAAAAAACCTACACTAATGTTTGAGCCTTATATACAATTGGCATTAATATATAAAGAAGAAAAAGATACGGCTCGTGCATTAAAAGCTATAAAAGCAAGACCAGCTGAAGACACCACATTTAATATAAAATATGTTATTAATAAATCAGTAATACTTACGTGGGCAGGCGAAACGGAAGAAGCAACTGCTATAATGGACGAAGCTCTTGCAAAAGATCCGAATAATCATTTGTTATTGTTTGGACTTGGAACGGCATTTAGCGATCAAAAGAAATACGAAGAAGCAGAAAAATATTTAAATAAAGCATTAGAAATCAAACCTAATGATGTTAATATTGTTTATAACTTAGGAAATAGTTATTACAATCATTATGCAGAGAAATTCAACAAAATGGACGAAATTAAAGACAATGACGAATACGAAAAAGAGAAACAAGAATGTCAAGTTTTGTTAAGAAAAGCACTTCCTCTGCTTGAAAAAGCCCATGAAATGGACCCTGAGGATAGAAATACATTGATAATGTTAAAAATAGTTTACCCAAGAATTGATACAACAACCGACGAAGAAAAAGAAGCTTTTTCAACTAAGCTAAAAGCAGTAGATGAAAAATTAAAATAAAAATTATTTTTTCAACTGTTGTAAATACATTTGTATTGTATTTTCTAATCCGTAATACAAAGCATCACAAATAAGTGCATGCCCTATGGATACTTCTTTTAAATTAGGAATATTAGCATAGAAATAGGCTAAGTTTTCAAGATTCAAATCATGACCGGCATTTAGTTCTAATCCTATTTCTTCGGCTTTTTGAGCAGCTATTATAAAATCTTTGATTGCAAGTTCCGGATTGCTTGGATAAGTTGAGGCGTATGATTTCGTATAAAGTTCTATTCGTTGAGTTCCACATTCTAACGCATGCTCTACCATTATAGGATCGGCTTCAACAAAAATAGAAGTACGAATATTCTCACGTTTAAATATATCGATTATTTCTTTTAAAAAGGAAGCATGCTTTATTGTATTCCATCCTGCATTAGAAGTAATAGCCTCAGGCGGGTCGGGAACGAGAGTAACTTGATGAGGTTTAACACGCAATACCAAATCAATAAATTTGTCGGAAGGATAGCCTTCAATATTAAATTCGGTAGTTATTACGGGTTTTAAATCTATAACATCTTGATAGCGAATATGACGCTCATCAGGACGGGGATGAACAGTAATTCCTTGTGCACCAAATCGCTCACAATCAATTGCTGTTTGAACGACATCGGGCATATTTTCACCTCTTGCATTGCGTAAGGTAGCTATTTTATTTATATTGACACTTAGTTTACATGTATTAACCATAATATAAAGTTTTTCTGTTATTCGAATAAAAATGAAAGATGAAATATTTTTGAATGCAAATAATTGATACTATTGGTGTAAAAATTATCTTCATTTTTTAATAAATTAAGCATACCGTACGACATTTTAAGTTCAATGCTAAATTTGAATAAATTCATATACATATCGATTCCGGTTCCTACTTGAGCTTGCACATCGCTTCTTAACAGTTTAAGTTTTATAACATCTGAAGTTTGTGATTGTTTTTTAGCTTGAGATGCAAGGTCAATGCTGTATTGTGCCCCGGCAATTACATAAAATCGAACATTTTGCATACGAATAGATTTGAATTTTACTAATAAAGGAAAATCTAAATTAACGGATTCGATTTTTTTATCTACTTTTGATAAAAGGCTGTTATTGTATCGAATATTGTAGGTTACAATTCTATCTTGCAAAGAAATTTCAGGGATAAAACGTAAATTAAAATGATTGCCTAAATGCAAATCGGAAACAATACCGATGTTAAATCCGCTCATAGGAACTGTTTCGATAACCATTAAAGAATCAAATGGATTTAAATTTGTTTTAGGTTTTATAGAAAAATTTGCCATATTATAACCAATCATAAATCCGAAGTGGAACTTTTTTTGATCATAATATACCAAATTAGGAGCTCTTTGTGGTCTTCGTTGGGCATATATTGCACTGTGATGTATGCCCACAATCAGAATAAAATATATTAAAACCTTTTTTTTCAAACAAAAATAATTTAGTCAGGAAAATAACGTCTATTAGATATTTTTATTATACTATAGGAAGATAACAAAAAAAACCATATTGCACAATATGGTTTTTGAAAAAAGTTGCGGAGGCAGGATTCGAACCTGCGACCTCCGGGTTATGAGCCCGACGAGCTACCACTGCTCTACTCCGCGATGTCTATTATAAAATTGGTGCAAAAATAAATAAATTTTTAATAGAAAACAACTAAAACTAAAAAAAATGAATATTTTTTCCAATAAAGAAATAAGCATTTGACCGATTGCCGTTCATGGTAGGGAAAGTTGTAGTTTGAAAAGAAAGGCATTGAAATAATTGTAAGCTTTTTTCAACCCAATCTAATGTGTGATGACGTAAGACCAAACCTTCCGGAAGTGTAAAAACTCCGTATGTTTTATATTTTTCATAAGATTCATTGTAGCGTTTTTTATTTCGTTCATCGGTATTGAGAAGAAAATCGTTCACATAAATAATGCCTTTTGGTTTTAAAACTCTTTTTATTTCTTTTAGTAAAAATAATTGTGCCTCATTCTCTATAATACAAGTAAGTACTGCAAATAAAAACACTGCATCGAAACTATTGTTCGGAAAATCAATTTTTTGCTGCTGTTGGACTTTTACATTTAAAAAAGGAAACTGTTGTTGGGCTCTTTCAATCATTTTTTCCGAAAAATCAATTCCAAATAATTCCGTATAACCGTTTTTGTATAATTCGTTTAAAGTTCGTCCATAACCGCAACCCACATCTAATATGGAAGAGTTTTTATGAAGATAAGGTTCAATTAATTCAAGATGTAAGGGAGTTGTAAATTCTTTATCGTACGCAATTTGATTCCAAACTTTTTTTTGAGATACAGCCATAATTATAATTCAAAATTTCTTTTTTTAGTTGCGTTTTTTTTGATTTTATCTTCATTAATTAATGGACTAAAATCATGAGCTTCACTTATATTGAAACTTCCTATTTGAGTTCTACAGAGAGAACTTAAATAAGCCCCGCATCCTAGTGTTTTTCCTAAATCATTAGCTATAGAACGGATATAAGTCCCTTTGCTGCAATGGATTTCAAAATCAATTTCCGGAAGTGAAAAGCGGGTTATATCAAAAGAAAAAATCGTAACTTTTTTTGGCTTTAAATTGATTTCTTTGTTTTGGCGAGCATATTCAAAAGCGGATTTTCCTTTTAGTTTGATTGCTGAATAAGCGGGTGGAGTTTGGAAAATATTTCCTGTTAATTGAGCACATGCTTTTTTAACGTCTTCGAGAGTCAAGTGATTGTAAGGAAGAAAATTTTCGGGAAGATGTTCCAAATCATAGCTTTTTGTAGTTGCTCCTACAGTAAATGTTCCTGTATAGCGTTTGTCTAAATTTTGAAATTCAGCGATTTTTTTTGTGTATTTTCCTACGCAAACAATTAATAGTCCTGTTGCTAATGGGTCTAAAGTTCCTGCATGACCTATTTTAATCTTTTTGTGTCCCGTTATCGTTTTAATTTCATATTTTAATTTATTAATAACATCAAAAGATGTCCATCTTAACGGTTTATTAATAAGTAAAATAGAACCTTCTTCTACATTGATTTTTTGAAGAGCAGTGAGTATCATTTATTGAGGAATGCGTAAAACTTTACCAATAATCAATGGGTCGTTGGAACTTAAATTATTTTCTTTCTTTATATCTTCAACTGTAACAGATTGAAAACGTTGTGCAATACTCCATAAAGTATCTCCTTTTTCTACTTTATAAGTAGTATATGTTTTATTCGGTTGTTTTACAATATCTTTTAATGGAGTAATGGTATTGGTATCAATAGTTGTATGAGTGCTGTCAATCATTGTTTTGGCTATAAGTGTTGAATCTGTACTTGCCGTACTTGGAGTTATTTCTTTTTTTACGACAGGTTTTATGCCGACGATTAGTTTTTCACCGGGATGTATGGTATTTGATTTTTTATTATTCAAACGAGAAAGTTCAGCGACAGAAATTTTATATTTCCGAGAAATAATACTTAAAGATTCTCCTTTTTTTACAATATGAAATTTATACTTAGAAGATGCAGTTGTTGAAGCATCTTCTGTATCGGAAAAAACAATATCGGAAATATTATAGGTAGGGAAATACAACGAAGCATTGTAATTGTAAATGCTATCTTTGTTTTCAATGAATGCTTGAATATATTTTACAGGTAATGTCAGTACCATTGTTTTGTCAGAAGCCGGAATAACATTTCGTTTGTATTGAGGATTATAGCTTATAAGCTCTTCGGTCGGTATATTGATAACGGCAGCTATTTGTTGAAAATGTAATTTATCGGTTATATGTACCGTATCTGTTATTTCTAATTTTATTTCAGCAGGACGGATTCCATATTTATCATAATATTTCATGGCATACATTGCTCCATAAAAAGCCGGGACGTAGCCTCTTGTCTCTTTAGGTAAATAATTATATATTTCCCAGAAATCGGTTTTTCCTCCGGAACGTAGAATAGCTTTGGTTACATTTCCCGGACCGCAATTGTAAGCGGCAATAGCCAATACCCAGTCGCCCCAAAACATTTGGCTTAAATCATACAAGTGTCTGGCAGCAGCTTCGGTAGCTTTTAAGGGGTCGCGTCTATCGTCTATCCATGTACTTACGTTCAAGTCGTACATTTTTCCTGTACTATACATAAATTGCCATAAACCGGTAGCTCCGGCTCTTGAAACGGCTGTGGGATTCAAAGCAGATTCAATGACGGCTAAATATTTTAACTCTAAAGGACAGTTATATCTGTCTAAAGCTTCTTCGAACATAGGAAAATAGTAGTGAGCTAATCCTAAAAGTAAAGATAAACTTTTATAACGCTTGGTATATAAATCAATGTAATTGCGAATGTGTTGATTATATACCAAAGGAAATAGAGTTTGGTCGGTAATGGCTTTTAAACGGAAATAATAAATAGAATCATTGTTTTCCGAATCAATATCTTGAAAATCAAATGGTAATTGAGAAGTTTCATGATAAATAGCTTTTTTTGCATACCATGTTTCGTTAATAGAATCGAGTTGCTCTAAAATATTAGAGTTTTCTTCTAGGGTGTCTAAATTGGTATTTAATTCATTTTGAGCAAATAAAGAAAAACTTATAGTGATAAAAATGAACAAATAAATAAAACGCATACGATAACTTATTTTGTTTAAATTAAAATTATAATGTTAAAAGAAAAACTTTGCAAAAGTACATATATTTTTTTAATAATATTTTATTTATTTAAAATTTTAATCTCAACACGACGATTAAGATTTTCTTCTTCCTCTGTTTTTTCTTGAGGAAAACGTTTCTTTGATGAACCGTAGCCATTGTATGTCATGCGATTAGCATCAATTCCTTCTTTTATTAAATAATCATAGACAGCTTTAGCCCTATTTAAACTTAAAAAATTATTTTTGTTTATTACATCATAGCCGTCTTCACCATTGTATTTACAGCAGATGTGTCCTTGAATTTCAATTTCTAATTTGGGGAATTGTTGCATTGTTTTTACTAATTGATTGAGAGCATATTGAGATTGTGATTTAAAAATTGAAGTTCCTCCTTTAAAAATAATGTTTTCTAAAACAATTTCTTGTCCTATTTCAAAATCATTTTCTTCTATAGGCGATTCTTCTGCTTTGCTATATCTTATTTCTGCTCGGCGATGTGATGCAACACCAACTATAGTATCATTGTTATTTTGAAATAAATGACTTTTTGGAAAAACACCTAATCCTTTGTATGAAATAATTTTATCAATAGAAAAATTATTATTTATCAAATAATTATAAATGTTGGTAGCACGTTTTTCCGATAAACTTTGATTATAAATGGAACTTCCTAAAAAATCGGTATAAGCAATAATTTCGATGGAAAGTATATTGTTTAAAGATAAAAGATTATTGATAATCAATTTATTTTCGCTACTTAAGTCGGATTCATTAATAGCGTAATATAAAAACAATGTATCTTTATTTTGAGAAAAACAAATTGAAGTAGGTATTAAAAAAAGAAAGATGAAAAATTTAATTTTCATTATGATTATTTTTTGTGTTTATTTTAACCTCTTAATTTCAGTTTTAATTTGTCTAATCACTTCTTCCTTATTTGCTATTTCTCCGTCTAAGCTATACACAATAATTACGTTTCCTTGATAATCGTCTTTAAAATTTTCAAAACTTGCTTTCATTCTTTCAGAAACGGAATAGTTCCCAAAATTTGACTGTGCAGTTATAGGTTTTATTTGAATGCCGAAAGCTTTTTCTTCTGTCACATATCCAAGATAGTCAATATCGCCTGCGTGATCCAGATCAGCTGAACTTTCTTCAAAATGCACATCAGGAAATATTTTTGATAGACCGTCATTCACTACCGACTTTTCTCTCAAATAACCGTCATAAGTTCGATTAATTGTCAAATTATAGATGTAATTATAACAATCTTCTTTGGTTAAAGCATTAAATGCTTCTTTCCATTCAGGGATAACTACTTCTGTAATTTTTTCATAAAGTCTTTCGCCAAGTTCTTTTAAACTTTCGCGAGTAATTTTAAAATTGTTTTTGCCTGCCGTTTTAGCATTTTCAAAATACCATTGTTCCCATTCTTCAATTGTACTTGGTTGACATTCTCTAATGAGAGCCATTACAGCCCCAACTTTATTAGGTCTTGAAAGCTGATAAGTTTGTGTGGCATAGTTTAGCACCTTTTCTTTCTTGCCAAACTCTAATGAATATCTTTTGATTTCTTTTTTAGCCATTGAGTAATAAGTTAAATTTAGTTTTATATTTAAAGTCAATGGAGTTATCCACTAATGCTAACTTTTCTTTTAGTAAATGAGCATTTATAAAAGTTTTATTTTCAAGATAGAGATAAGCCATTAAATTGTTTTCTTGGTCGTGTTTTATTTGGTCGTATTTTAAAAATACTTTTTTTCCTCGAAGTTTTTCGGTTAAAAATTCAATTGCTTTTCCATTTAATTTCGGATTTTGTCTTATTCCTATTAAGCGGATAGTCAAATCATTATGTAGAAGAATGAGTTCAGGGTTAATGATTTCTTTTACAGAAAAATAATCCTCTCGTTTTCCTGTGCTATTTGCATCAATTTTTGAACCGTATTGAATTTTTTTAACATCAACTTTTTTATCTAATTTATGTGTATCTATGAACCGATAAGGAAGTTTTTTGATTTTTTCTATAAAATCTGTTTTTATTTCTTGCTGTTTGATAATTTTAGTCTCAACTTTCATAAAAACATCATTACCACCTATTTTTTCTTTTATAATTGGAATAAATTCGGGATTAATTTCATATCCGATAGAATTTCTAACTAAATTTCTAGCTGCCAATGCAGTTGTTCCACTACCCATAAATGGGTCTAAAACAGTTTCACCTGGGAATGAAAACATCTTAATTAAGCGATGTGGTAATTCTTCAGGGAACATAGCTAAGTGTTTGTCTTGCTTTGCTCCTGCAAAATACCAATGACCATTAAAATATGTATTCCATTCTTCGTTTGTCATTACTGAATTATCCTTTTGTTCTTTAGTTGGCTTTGGTGCATTTCCTTGTTTTTTAAATAATAGAATATATTCAAAATCTAATTTTACAATTCCATTTCTTGGATGTGGGTAGCTTCCCATTATACTTGCGCCACCCGATGTATTCATGGTGGTTTGTTTCTGCCATATAATTTGTCCCATAAAGTCAAAACCAATCATCTCACAAAACTTAATAATTTCCGTGTGAATAGGAATTATTTTATAACGTCCATAATAAGTTGAACGAGCAAATTGGTCACCAATGTTGATACACAAACGACAGCCTTTATGTAGAACTCTAAAACATTCTGCCCAAGTAAGGTTCAGGTGGTTTATGTAAGTTTCATAATCATCGTGAAATCCTATTTGATTGTCTATGCCATAATCTTTTAATTGCCAATATGGAGGCGAAGTAACAATTAAATGAACACTTTCATCTTTTAGTTCACTCATTTGGCGACTATCGCCGTTTATGATTATATGTTTAGTACTATTTAATATTTCTTTCATTGTACAAAAATACAATATTTGTTAATACAATGAAAATATTTTTAAAAATAATTTGGTTTTATAAAATGCTTTATGCTGTTTTTGTACAAAATTAATTATGATATGAGAAGTTTTGGTAGTGATAATAATTCAGGAATAACAAATAAGTTAATCATTCACTAATAATAACGTATTAATACAATTTTCATAAGCAAAAATTTTATATTTTTGGACTTTATTTAGAGAAAACATAAAAGCATGATACATATTACGTTACCAGACGGTTCAATTAAAAGTTATGAGCAAAACATTACTTCTTATGAAGTTGCTCTATCTATTAGCGAAGGTTTAGCAAGAAATGTCTTGGCTGCAATTGTCAATGATGAAGTGTGGGATTTACATCGTCCTATTCAATCGAATGCAACGCTTCGTTTACTGACATGGGACGATGAGCAAGGCAAAGATGTGTTTTGGCATACTTCGGCACACTTAATGGCTTCGGCTATAGAAATGTTATATCCCGGTATTAAATTTGGAATAGGTCCCAGCATTGAAGTAGGATTTTATTACGATATAGATTTTATGGACTACACCATTTCTTCCGATGATTTTAAAAAGATTGAAGATAAAATGGCAGAATTGGTAGCCAATAAAGAGAAAATCAATCGTATTGAGGTTACTAAAGAAGAGGCGTTGAAGTATTTCAAGAAGAAAAACGATGAGTATAAAATAGAACTAATAGAAGGATTGGAAGAAGGAACCATTACCTTTTATAAAAGCGGCGAGTTTGTCGATTTATGTAGAGGTCCTCACTTACCCGATATGTCGCCCATAAAAGCTATTAAATTATTAAGTTTAGCCGGTGCTTATTGGCGAGGCGATGAAAAACGCAAACAATTAACGCGTATATATGCAGTTACATTTCCTAAGAAAAAATTATTAGACGAATATTTACTATTATTGGAAGAAGCTAAAAAACGAGATCATCGCAAATTAGGAAAAGAATTAGAGTTATTTACATTTTCACAAACTGTAGGTGTAGGCTTACCGATTTGGCTGCCAAAAGGAGCTGCATTAAGAGAACGTTTAGAAAATTTTCTTAAAAAAGTACAAAAAGAATACGGTTATCAACAAGTAATATGTCCGCATATTGGTAATGTAGAATTGTATAAAATATCGGGACATTATCAAAAATACGGACAGGACTCATTTCGTCCGATAAGTACACCGCAAGAAGGCGAAGAATTTTTTCTAAAACCGATGAATTGTCCTCATCATTGTGAAATATATTCTTGTAAACCACGCTCTTATAAAGACCTTCCTTTGCGTTTAGCCGAATTTGGAACTGTGTATCGTTATGAACAAAGTGGAGAATTGCATGGTTTGACACGTGTGAGAGGATTTACGCAAGACGATGCTCATATCTTTTGTACTCCCGACCAATTGGAAGATGAATTTTGTAAAGTAATAGATATTATTTTGTATATTTTTAAAACACTTGATTTTAAAGATTATACAGTGCAAATATCCTTGCGTGATCCCGACAACAAAGAAAAGTACATAGGTTCGGATGAGAATTGGAAAAAAGCCGAAAAGGCAATCATAGATGCGGTTCAGAAACGTAACTTAAATGCTGTTATCGAAATAGGAGAAGCTGCGTTTTATGGTCCTAAATTGGATTTTATGGTTCGAGATGCTATTGGAAGAAAATGGCAGTTAGGAACCATACAAGTAGATTATAATCTTCCCGAACGTTTTGATTTAGAATATATAGGAAGTGATAATCAGAAACATAGACCAATTATGATACATCGTGCGCCCTTTGGTTCGATGGAAAGATTTATTGCCGTATTAATCGAACATACGGGAGGTAATTTTCCTTTATGGTTGGCATTTGAACAAGTTGCTATCTTACCCATTAGCGATAAATACATCGAATATGCACAGCAAATAGCACAACAATTAGAAAATCAAGGGATACGAGTTACCATAGATGATCGTAGCGAGAAAACAGGGAAAAAAATTAGAGATGCCGAAATGCAAAAAATACCGTATATGATAATAGTCGGCGAAAAGGAAATGGAGAACAATACGGTAGCCGTACGAAAACATGGAATGCAAGATATGGGAAGTATGCAATTAGATGCATTTGCTCAAATAATAAATAATGAAATTAAAAATCAATTATCATAAAAGTCATGGGAAAAACATTTGTCGAAAAAATTTTTAATGCTAACTGCAACGATATTGTATTTGCAAAACCGAATATTGTTTTAACACACGATAATACGGCAAGTATTATCGAAACATTTAAAAAAATGGGAGGAACTAAAATTCATAATCCTGAACAATTATTGATTGTATTAGATCACAATGCACCTCCTACCAATGCCGGATTAGCTAATGATTATCAGAAAATTCGGTCTTTTACTCAGCAAGAAAAGATAAAAAAATTTCATGATGTAGGAAATGGAATCTGTCATCAAATCATGTCATTGTATGCTCGTCCAAAAATGATTATTGTAGGCAGTGATAGCCATACTTGTACGGCAGGAGCATTTAATGCTTTTGCAGCAGGAATCGACCGTACCGAGTCGGCAGGACTTTGGAAAGACGGTGAAACATGGTTCAGAGTTCCTGAAAGTATGAAGGTTTTATTAACAGGTAAATTGCCGAAGTATTTATATGCCAAAGATTTAGCTTTGTGGATTATTGGAATGATAGGTTCGGAAGGAGCAGATTATATGTCGATAGAGTTTCATGGTGAAGGTGTGAAAGAACTATCCATTTCCGATCGTATGACATTGGCAAATTTAGCTTCGGAAATGGGGGCTAAGAATGCTGTTTTTCCGGCAGATGAAATTTTAAATGACTTTTTAGGAAAAAAACACGAAGGTGTATGGGCTGATGCAGATGCTCATTATGCAAAAGAAATCAACATTGATTTAAGTCAAATATTCCCCGTAGTTTCGGCACCCCATCATGTAGACAATGTGAAGGCGGTAGCAGAAGTAAAAGATGTAAATATACAACAAGCTGTTATTGGAACTTGTACCAATGGTCGGATAGAAGATTTACGCCAAGCTGCCGAGATTTTAAAAAACAATCGCATTCCCGATTATTTTCAATTGTTAATTATCCCTGCATCAAAAGATATTTATATTCAAGCACTTCAAGAAGGAATTATTGAAATATTGATGAATGCGGGAGCAAGCATATTGGCACCTTCTTGTGGTCCTTGTTTAGGAACAGGGCAAGGAATTCCTGCCGATAATATCAATGTTATTTCCACTGCCAACCGTAATTTTAAAGGAAGAATGGGAAATAAAGAAGCCTCTATTTATTTGGCTTCGCCGGTAACGGTTGCTTATTCGGCATTAAAAGGAAAAATTGCTAATCCGGGGGTAACGGAAAAAACAAAAAATACTTATCCTTATATTAAACAGCAAAGTCAAACGGTTGAAGTAGCGGAATCGGAAAATAGATTGACAAATAAAGTTTGGAATTATGCCGATATTGACAATATGAATACGGATCAAATGTTTGCAGGCAATTTAACTTATACCATTAAAAGTTCTGAACCTGAAAAAATTATACCTTACTTATTTGCCGGTGTTGATAAACATTTTGCCGAAAAAGTAAGTAAAGACGATGTATTAATTGCAGGGTCGAATTTTGGTTGTGGAAGTTCTCGTGAACATCCCGCTGTCGGATTAGCTCATGCAGGAGTTAAAACAGTAATATGTAAATCGGTAAATAGGATATTTTATCGCTCTTCTTTCAATCAAGGCTTATCGATTATTGTATTACCGGAAGCGGTAGAGGCTTATAAACAGGGAGATGTGGTGAAAGTTGATTTGGAAGCAGGAAAAATATTTATTAATGATTCATCATTTGCTTTTGCAAAACTACCCGAAAAATTAATGGCAATACTCAAAGCTAAACAAAAAGTTTAGATTACTAAATAAGCGATTTTCGTTGAAAAAAAAATTATATATAGAAACTTATGGCTGCCAAATGAATGTTGCTGACAGCGAGGTTGTTGCGTCTATACTATCCGATGAATATGTAATTTGTACCGATGAAAAAGAAGCCGATGTTATTTTGGTAAATACCTGTGCTATACGCGAAAATGCAGAACAAAAAGTATTGAAACGTATACAAGAATTAAATGTTTTGTATCGAAAAAAACAGAAAAAAGTAAAGTTGGGTTTAATTGGTTGTATGGCTGAGCGTTTTTCGACACAACTTTTAAAGGAAGATAAGGTAGATATTATTGCCGGTCCTGACGCTTATCGTTCTTTGCCTATTTTGTTGGACGAAAATGAAAAAGACAATGTAAATACGGTTCTTTCTACTGTTGAAACCTATGACGACATTATTCCTATTCGTTATGCGAGTAATGGAGTTGCTGCTTTTGTGTCGATTATGAGAGGATGTAATAATTTTTGTTCTTATTGTGTAGTCCCTTACACAAGAGGGAGAGAACGTAGCCGTGACCCCAAAACAATAATGCATGACATAGAAATATTGATAGAAAAAGCTTATAAAGAAATAACGTTTTTAGGACAAAATGTAAATTCGTATATCTGGGAAAACGATTATCGCTTTCATCATTTAATGGAAGATGTTGCTCGTTTGAATCAAAATCTACGTATTCGTTTTGCAACTTCACATCCGAAAGATTTGTCGGACAATTTGTTAAAAATAATGGCAGCTTATCCGAATATTTGTAAATCCATACATTTACCCGCACAATCGGGAAGTAATCAGGTGTTGCAAAAGATGAATCGTAAATATACAAGGGAATGGTATTTGGAAAGAGTGGATGCAATAAAAAAATACATGCCCGAAGCGACAATTTCTACCGATTTGATTGCAGGTTTTTGCGGCGAGACGGAAGAAGATCATCAAGCTACTTTATCGTTAATGCAAACAGTTGCTTATGATTATGCTTTTATGTTTAAATATTCGGAGCGTAGTGGAACTTTTGCTGCAAAACAACTGAAAGATGATGTTGCCGAAGAAGTGAAAACAAGAAGATTGGAAGAAATTATTGCCGTACAACGTAATTCTTCTCATAAGAGCAATTTAGCAGATATAGGGAAAACTTTTGAAGTTTTGATAGAAGGTCATTCGAAACGTTCCGCTGATTTTTATTTTGCTAGAAACAGCCAAAACAAAGTGATTGTTTTTCCAAAAACAAAGCATACTATCGGCGATTATGTGAATGTTAAAGTTGAAAGTTGTACTGCAGCAACTTTATTTGGAAAAGCAGTTGAAGAAAAGACTATATAACCCCTTCATCTTTAAAGCTATAATAAGTGTTATAGCTGACAATAATATGATCGACAAGTTCTACGTTTAAAACTTGTGCGGCAGCATAAATATTCTTTGTTAATTGTTTATCAGCCTCGCTTGGATAAATATTTCCCGAAGGGTGATTATGACAGAGAATGAATCCGCTTGCATTTTCGACCAATACATAATGAAATATCTTTTTAGGATCGGCAGTTGTACTTGTCAAACCGCCAACGCCGATTTGCTGCTTTCCTATGATTTGCTTATTACGTTTTAATAAAATAATCCAAAATTCCTCGTAATTTATTTCGCCGATAGTGGGATAAATATATTCAAAAGCATCTTTACTTTTGGTGATTTTTTTTCGTTCCAACACCTCAGCTTCTCTTCTACGTCTGCCTAATTCTAAAGCAGCGGCAATGCCGACAGCTTTCGCTTCCCCTATTCCTTTGTATTGCATTAATTCTTTTAAAGAAAGAAGAGAAAGTTCTATTAAGTTATTATGACAATCTGATAATAAACGCTTTGCAAGGTCTACGGCAGATTCATCTCGATTGCCGGAAGATAATAAAATAGCAATTAATTCGGCATCGGATAATGCTAAACGTCCTTTAGCAATCATTTTTTCGCGAGGGCGATCGGTTTCAGCCCATTGAGCTATACTTTTTTTCATTTTATATAAAATTGGTTTTTTCTATGTCTTCTAAACTTTGTATTTTTCCCATATCCATCCAAAAATCATCGGAATGGTCGTAGCCGTTAATTAAATGATTAGTTGCAAGTTGTAAGTATAAGTCGGTAATAGAAAAGATATTTTCTTGCGGCATTAAGGTAAAAATTTCAGGGGAAATAACATGAATCCCACTAAAAGCAAATTGCTTGTAATTTAATTCTTTTTCAAAAAGCAAGGTTTTTTCTTCGGTTTTAGTATTGTACCTGCCACATAAACGCATGTTGTTATCAAATAAAAGATAGCGTTGTGTTTTTCTATTTTTAACGGCTAATGTAGCTAAAGATTTTTGCTGAAGATGGTATTGATACATTTTATTTAAATCTATATCGCTAATAATATCAACATTATAAAGAAAAAAACTTTGTTTATCATTAAAAAAAGATGCTGCTTTTTTTAGCCCGCCTCCCGTATCCAAAAGACATTCGCTTTCGTCGGAAAAAGAAATACGTGCCGAAAAAGAGTGAGTATTAACAAAGTCAATAATTTGCGAAGCAAAATGATGAATATTGATGATGATATCGTCAACCCCAAAGCGAATGAGTTTTTCTATGCTTTTTTCTAAAAGTGTTTTTCCTTTAATTTCAACCAATGCTTTGGGTTTGTTTTTTGTAAAATGCTGTAATCGAGTTCCTAATCCCGCAGCTAAAATCATTGCTTTCATATTTTTTAATTTAATTATTGATTCTTTTAATATAATTTTTTGTAATAAATAAGCGATTAAAAGTACTGTCGTTCATATTTCTTGTAAGTCGCACGATAATAAAGGTAATAATGAAAGCCATAATAAAGCGGAAAATAATAATTCCGGAATAATGTCCTCCTATACCAATCATTAACAAAGTGTCTTCGAAAATACTGTGAAATAATCCCATTAATACCAAGGAATAAAAAATGTCTTTTGGTTTTATTTTTTTTTGTTTACTTTCTTCAATCATTAAACCGCCTCCGTAGGCAACACCCAAAGTCAGTCCGATAAGGCTTATAGGTAAAACATCGCTACTGATTCCTAACCATTTTAACAATGGATGTAACATTTTATTTATCCAATTCAAGGCTTTCGAGAGCTCTAATAAACGCATTAATACTACTAAACTAAAAATAACGCCGATAATGATAGCATAGTTTTTTAATTCGTTTATTATCCATCCCGACCAAGTATTATCTTGTAAAATAAAAACTTGTGAAAGATGCACAGGCTCTTGCAGCAAATGAAATGTATTATAAATCAACGAAAGAATAGCACCAAATACAATAGCACAAGTAAAACGGAACAAAAACATAAA
>JAAYQB010000124.1 GCA_012519525.1 Bacteroidales bacterium
AAAAATAATATAAAAAATTCTTCTTTATAGGCTATGAAAATAAATCCTATTCAAATTGTCGGCAGCAATTAATATTTTTAGTATTTTTGCATTTCTATATTAATTGTTGATAATTGATGGGTAGAATCTTAGCTATAGATTACGGACAAAAGCGTGTTGGGATAGCTGTAACCGATGATTTACAGATTATTGCCAATGGTTTATGTACTGTTGCTTCGAAGGATATTTTCGATTTTTTAGCGACCTATCTTTCGAAAGAAAAGGTAGATATATTTGTTGTAGGTCAAGCAAAACGCTTAGATAATACTTTGTCGCCGGCTAGTACTTATATTGAACCGTTTGTTAAAAAACTTTCCAATCTTTATCCTGCAATACCTATTGTGCGAATAGATGAACGCTATACGTCGAAAATGGCGTTTCAGACAATGATAGATGCCGGTATTTCTAAAAAAGCCCGACAAAACAAAGCTTTGGTAGATACGATAAGTGCCACCATTTTATTGCAATCGTATATGGAGAGTAGAGATATTAAAAACACTGTAATTTAATAAGTAATGATATTACCAATAACTGTTTATGGCAATCCGATATTGAAAAAAGAAGCCGCTGAAGTACCTCGCGACTACGAAGGCTTGCAAGCATTAATCGACAATATGTTTGAGACGATGCAGCATGCTCGTGGGGTGGGTTTAGCAGCACCTCAAGTCGATTTGTCGTTAAAACTTTTCGTTGTGGATACTCATCCTTTTGCTGAAATTGACGAAGATTTTAACGAAGAACCCCTGAAGGCTGTTTTTATTAATGCTGAAATTTTAGAGTTTTCGGGAGAGGATAAATCCTTTAACGAAGGCTGTTTGAGTGTTCCCGATATCAATGAGAATGTGATACGCAAATCGATTATTCGTGTTCGCTATCAAGACGAAAACTTTGTAGAACACACTCAAACTTTTGATGGTATGGCAGCTCGTGTTATTCAACATGAATACGATCATACATTGGGAAAAACCTTTGTTGACAGACTTTCAAGTTTGAAAAGAACCTTATTAAGGGGGAAACTCAATGATATTTCGACAGGGAAAAAGACTACTTTTTATAAAGTGAAACCGAATAAAAAATAAATTCTTATGAAACGAGCATGCCAACTAATTCTGATACACAAGCAGATGCTTATAAAGCATGTGAGTTCTATAGGACTATCAACTGAAAAAAAATATCAACGTATGAATAAAATTGTTTTACATTCATTGCTTTTTGTAGCCGTCTTTTCGTTTTTTTCTTGTGGTGAATCACAACAAGAAAGTCAAGAAAAAATTCTTCGTTTAGAAAATGAAACGGCAGCTACGCACGACACCTTAAAATTGCGAGAGTTACTACATTGTTACGATCAGTACATAGCTGATTATAAAGAGGATTCTCTTGTGCCTATTTATTTGTTTCGTAGTGCAGAGGTTTACAGAGCATTGGGCGAAGGAGCCAATGCCATTAACACCTATAATTTGATTATCGAACGTTATCCGCAGAGCGAATACATAGCGGAATGCTATTTTTTGCGAGCTTTGGTTTTCGAAGAAGTTATTTATGATTTGGCTGCTGCACGTATGTATTACCGTGATTTTATCGAAAAATACCCTGATCATATTTATGCCGAAGATGCTTTGTTGTCGCTTCAATATCTTGGTAAGTCGATAGACGAAATCATAGAAAGTTTTGGAAACGCTTCGGAAGAAGATACGATTGCTTAAAGCATGCAAATATTTGATAATATAGGAGCATTAGCATCTTATAAAGATGTGATTTTGACCATTGGTTCTTTTGATGGAGTACACGGTGCGCATCAAAAAATTATTCGTAGGTTAACAGCTATTGCCGAGGAAGTGAAAGGAACATCGGTGGTTATTTCGTTTTACCCTCATCCCAGAACGGTTATTGATCCCGATTTTCAATTTACCGTTATTACCACTGAGGATGAACGCAACGAATTACTGAAGCAATTGGGTGTTGATGTGTTGCTGCGTATCCCTTTTACAAAAGAATTTGCCGCTCTGTCTTATCTCGACTTTGTTCGTTTATTAGCTGAAAATATGGATATTCACACTATAGTTTTAGGCTATAATCATAATTTTGGGAAAAACAGAGAAGGAAATGCCGAATTGTTGAGAATAACAGCAAAAGAATTTAATTTTCAAGTTGTTGAAATTGAAAAAGTTTTAATAAATTCTATGTCGGTTAGTTCTACGTTGATACGAAAAAAGATGTCGGCAGGAAAGATAGCGGAAGTAAATTCTTTGTTGGCTTATACCTATAAGCTTGATGTTCGTATTGAAAAAGAAATTGTTAAGAATCATCAATTTCAGATAAGTTTGCTTCATCCTTCAAAAATATTTCCTGCAAAAGGTGTATTTCCTATTCAAATAGGACAATATAATGCCGAACTATGTATTAATGATACCATAAGCATTACTTTTGATAAATTAGCAGAAAACATAAAAACAGCCGAAATATACACAATATATTTTATTTAAAACCATTTTAATAAGATGAGAAGAAAAGATTTATTTGCAGAAATACGTCCTTACACGGATCAAGAATTGCCTTATGCAATTAATAGAATTTTAGTGAATCAAGGATTTATTAGTTCGCTTGCTAATTTTTTGCCGGGAACATCTTTGCCTGCTGTTGTTAAACACATCCGCAAAATCAAGACCTGTCATGAAATGCAGAAAGAAATATTTGCACCTATGGTCTATACTTTTATTCAACGTAGTATTGATAAGTTGACTTATGGAGGTTTTGAAAAATTAGATAAAGAAAAATCCTATTTGTTTATTGCCAATCATCGCGATATTATTTTGGATTCGGCTTTATTACAGATACATTTGGTTGAAAACGGCTTACAAACAACAAGAAGTGCTATAGGCGATAATTTACTCATGGCACCCATTTATACCGATTTGGCTAAAATATGCAATATGTTTACGGTAATACGTGCCAACACTTCACGAACAATGCTTATAAATTCCACTCTTTTATCCGAATACATTCGTATGAGTATATGTAAAGATAAAAAGTCGGTATGGATAGCTCAACGCAATGGAAGAACGAAAGACGGATTGGATAAAACGCAGCAAGGAGTGTTGAAAATGTTGTATTCGAGCGAAAAAACAGATATTTTTCAAAGTTTGAAAAAACTAAACATTGTTCCGGTTACCATATCTTATGAGTTTGAACCTTGCGATAGAATGAAAGCGAGAGAAGTTGTTTTAACAAAGCAAAATAAAATTTATATTAAAGAACATAACGAAGATTATCGCAGTATAACTACAGGGATATTTTCTTATAAAGGAAGGGTGCATTTGGAATTCGGAGAGCCGATAGATAAATTTTTTAATGAAGATATGCACTTTGCTTCCGGCAACGAACAATTTCAATACATTGCCAACTTGATAGATGAACAAATGTATAGAAATTATAAGCTATTTCCTAATAATTACATAGCTTATGATATTAGGCAAAATAGCAATCAATTTGCGGACAAATATACCGAAACAGAGAAGCGAGATTTTGTAAAGCATTTGAATCGTCAGGCAAATATTGAAGATGTGAGCTTTACTAAAATGAAAAAAATGCTGTTGGAGATTTATGCCAATCCCGTTGAGTCTTTTTTAAGTTTGGACAACAAAAAATAAATTGTATTTAAGGTATTCGATGAAAATACTTGATTTCTATATTATACGAAAATTTCTACTTACTTTTGTTACGGCTATTAGTTTGATTATTATTATTGTAATTGTAGTAGATGTTTCGGAAAACATACAAGATTTTCTTGATGGTAAAGCACCTTTAATGGAGATAATTACGGGTTATTATTTGAATTTCATTCCTTATTTTGTTAATTTATTTAGTCCCTTATTTACGTTTATAGCCGTTATTTATTTTACTTCCAAACTGTCGGGAAAATCGGAGATAGTAGCCATGTTTAATGCGGGCATGAGCCTTTACCGTATGTTGTTGCCTTATTTGTTGTCGGCTATTATGATAGGGATTATGTCGTTCTATTTAAGTAATTTTTTAATTCCCATTACCTCAAGCAGATTGCTTGCTTTCAAAGAAAAATATGTGTCGAGGCAAGTGAGAGCAAAGCAGGCTGATAATCACATGAAGCTAGCGCCCAATACGTATGCTTATGTTCATTATTGGGACAACATAAATTCAACAGGTTATGATTTTTGGTATGAAAAATTTGATGAAAACGGCGTAAAGTATAAGATTTCAGCCGAATCGATAGTTTGGGATTCAACTTCATCATCATGGCAGCTTTCTAATTATGTAAAACGTTATTTTAACGGTATTGACGAAAAAGTAGAGCATGGCATAACGATGGATACGGTTTTTAACATAAGTCCCGATGATTTTGTTTGGATTAAAAGCGGAGTAGATTTGATGAGTTACAGCGAAATAAGAGAGTTTATAGAGAAAGAAAAAGAGAAAGGTTCGGATAGGGTTAAACACTATGAAGTGGAGAAGCATAGAAGAATAGCATTTCCTTTTTCCACTATTATTTTAACGGTGGTAGGCATGTGTGTATCAAGCCGTAAAAGTCGTCAAGGGATGGGAGTGCATTTATTGGTAGGCTTGGTCATTTCTTTTTCTTTTATTTTATTAATGCAGATGAGTCAGGTGTTTGCCATATTTGGCGGAGTTCCTGTAGTGCTGTCTATTTGGGTGCCAAATATTTTGTATAGTATATTGTGTGTAGGTCTTTTACTTACTACACCTAAGTAGCTTTATTGTTTTATATTTGCTTTCAAAGCATCGCTCATCAGTTTTTTGAGTGCGAGCGTGCGTTTTTCTACTGCTCTTTGTTTTTGAGGTCGGAACAGATAAGGATATTTACAAGGAACAAGCGAATACTTTAAATTATCAAATTTCCCTTCGATATTTAATCCTAATCGAGTAGGTAATGGGCTATCAACGATAGAAATATGATAATTGCCTCTATTATCTAAATAATGTTTTCCTGTTATAACTGCTTTGTATTTATCCATTACAATAAGGAATGGATAAACTTCTATTTCGTCTTTAAAAACACTTATTTCCAACGAGAGGCTATCTACTTTGTTCTTGGTTTTTTTACTGAATACAAGATATTTAGCTATGGTGCTAAAAGTTTCGTTATCAATTAAAACCAAGTCTTGTCCTTCAAGAGCGGAAGCAGCTCTCAATGTCGACATTTTAAGTTCGTAATTGGATTTTAGATAAGTTTCGGCTGCCAAGTGAAATTCTGCTTTTCCCTCAAAAGATTTTAACATAGGAACCAAAGTGTCTAAATCGGGAATCATTTTTATCAATGCCGCAATGTCAACATCTAATAAGTGAAAATCTATACCTGCAAATAAGTGGTTTTTACGTGGTGAGCGGTAAATAGCGGTAAGTAGCATTTTAGCAGCATCGCAAGTAAAACCCATTTCTTCAAGGACCATTATACCGTCTTTAATGGTCAAGCTACCTTGTACGTTTTGGATTTTGGTTTGTCCTGCTATCGCATTTTTTACCCATGTATTGAGTGTTATATCAATCCCCATAGGCACCATAAACGGATTGTCTTCTTTGTTAACCACATCTCCGTCGTTTTTTACGGAATCAGCAACACCAAAACCATTGACAATATCCATCAATTGATTGATATGTGTGTTGTCGGAGAAAAAATCCAACTTCCCAACCAATAAACTTTCGTTGCGAAGATATTTTTCGATATCGGTAATAGTACCTGTGAGTTTAAAACTTGATTTGTCGAGAATGATACGACTATCGTCAATGACAAGTTTATTGGGCGTATAGTCAAATTGTATGTTAGGAATTTCTAGCGGTACAATTAGGTCGGTTGTTTTTAATAAGCCGTTTTTCAGCTTAACATTCATGTCCGGCGACCATTGTAGTAGGAAGTTAGAATCAATATTATTATAAATACCTTTGCCTTTGAGTTGAATAACATCGCCGGTAAACGATAAGTAAGTCCCTACCGAAGCATTGATTTTTTCGTTATTATAGGTAAATTGTATATGGGGATTTTTGCTGTTTTTAGCCGAAGGCATCATTACAATACTGCCATTAACGTCTTCTATGTTTGCATTAATCTTATTCTTATCTTGATTAGCAATTACTTTCCCAATATTAAAATCGCATTCAACGGCTAATAACTTATTGGTATCGCGAAAATCGGAAGTGCCGGCTTTGATGTTTATGTCGGTTAAATTCGCATCAATAAGGTCAACAACTTTTAGTGTTAAACGGTCGCTTTCTATATGGCTATCGAAAAGTTTAGTGAAAGCTTTGTTTTTCTTGCTACACGGCAATGTTATTTTGACGTTAGCGGCAGGTGTTTGTACATAAACGGAATCATTGTAAGTTGCGTTTAGGTTTGCAAATTGAAAACTTCCGTTTATTTTCCATTTTTCAAAAGCGAGGTTTTGAAGGTCGTTTAAAGTGAATTTAGCCAAAGTGTTAACATCCGAAGTGCCATTCAGTTTGATATTCATATCGGAAGGAAGTAGAGCTTTTAGGTCGGGTAAATGCAGTTTTCCTTTTATTTGCACATCAAACAACATGCTGTTGAGAAAATCACGAATATTGCCATTGATTTTCAGTTTGCTTTGTGCTGTAATTGCTTCTAATGAACGAATGTTGATATTGCTCAGCGAGTCCTTGTTCACATCTAAAACAGCCCAAATATCGGCATTTATATTTTTGAATATTAATGGCATACTTTTATGAGCAAAAGAGCCTTTTTGATAGAGAATACTTGCACTGACAACGGGTGTTAATGAGTCGTTCAATGTGCCTTCTACTTTTCCTTTTAGTGCAATAGTTCCGTTTAAAGTCATTCCTTCAATTATGTCTTTGAAGTTTTCCGGTATTATTTGCAATACTTCTGTTAATTGCCATGTGTCGGTTTCAAATCCCATATTGAGATTAATGTCGTTAGTGTTAGGAACCATTTGCGTTGTTCCGTCGAGACGAATAGCGAATTTATCCAATTCAACATTTGCTTTTTTTAGTGAAATATCTTGTTTGTCAATGTTAAATTCAAAAGGTAAGTTGATATCTATTGGCATAGATTGCAAGTAATTACTCTTATTGTAGGCGAAAGAAGCTGCCGGAGTTTTTAAAACTATGTCTCCCTTGATTAGCTCAGCATTTTTTTCGACTTTAATTGTCGTGTTTAACTCTTTGATAGAAGCCTGTAACGGGAGAGAGTCTTGTAGTCGAAAAACTATGTTTTCCGTTTTTAACTTAAGTTTTACATCAGCATCTTCTTCACTCATAGTGCCTTTAATGGAAGAGTTGACATCGTTGACACTTACATACATTTTAGAAACATCGTTGATAAAAGTTAAGTGCAAATGTTTGATATCTACTTTACTGACATTGATTAAGTCGAAGGGAAGCGTAAAAGTAGAATCTTTGTCGGTAGTGTCGGTTTTAAAGACATCGAAATTAGGAATGCCGTCTTTGTTGATATAGAGGTGTGCTGTGGTATTATCGAGTGAAATTTTTGTGATTTTCAATGTATTCTCTTTTAGTAGAGCCGATAAATTGATAGAGGCGGTAATGTTTTTTACGGCTATTAAGGTATCGTTTTGTGCTCCTTTCATCGGATTGATTAAGGCTAAATCTTTAATTTTGATACCGAAATGAGGAAAAGTGCTAAAAAAAGTAACATCTACTTCTTTAAAATTCGTAGGGCATAGTATGAACTTATTCGTTTGTTTTTTTAAGATGGGAGTAATCCTTTCAGGAGTTACAATGAGCCATAATACAATAACAATGGCTATGATAAGCAAAGCAATAAAAGAAACGATAGAAATTCCAATCGTTCGTAATACCTTATTTTTCTTCATAAAAAGTATTGTTTATTCAATTTTTGTAAAACTATAACTTTTACCATAATCGTCGCGGTAATTAAGTTTGCTTGATGTAAGTGCTGTAATAGTATAGACTTTAGGGATTTTACCTCCCATTTCCATTATGTGAATTTGTGTAAGCTCGTCTTCTACTAAATTCCATGTAAAAGGCTGTGCTTCATCTTCATTAACGTCATCAGCCGTATCCCAAGTTGAGCCGGTTCCATTGGCATGATAGCGCTCATATAAACTACCTTGTTGCCATTTGCCTATAAGAAGTTCTTTATCGAAATTGGGTTTTCTTCTAAAAAGATTGCAAGATGCGGTTGTTAAACCAATAAATAATATTATGCTTATTCCTATAGCTAACTTTCTCATAACGAGGATATTTAAATAATATTTAGCTGTTTATTTCAGTTTTTATGTCCGATTGCAAAGGTAGTAAAAAAAACACTACCATACTATAATTTTATAATTAAAAAAATATTTTCAAAAAAATGAATTTGTATTAAAAAAACGTATACGTTTGCAAAAAATAAAAAATAAAAAAGATAGATAACAGCAGTATAAATTTTTAACTAAAAAATTATATGAAGGCTTTACTTACTATTGGATTGCTCATTTTCTCCAATGTTTTTATGACTTTTGCGTGGTACGGACATTTGAAACTCACAGAGTATTCGTGGTTTAACAAACTGTCGTTGTTTGGAATTATTGTTTTTAGTTGGAGCATTGCTTTTTTTGAGTACTGCTTTCAGGTTCCGGCAAACAGAATAGGTTTTATTAACAACGGCGGACCGTTTTCTTTGGTGCAACTAAAAGTGTTGCAAGAGGTTATTACGCTTGTGGTTTTTATGGTTTTTTCTTATGTGGCTTTTCAGTCGCAAGTAAAACCTAACCACATCATAGGCTTTGTGTTGTTGGTGTTGGCAGTCTATTTTATTTTTAAGGGATAGCGTTTTTTTATAAAAATGTAAGTAGAAACGGTAAATGCAAACAAAAAACTACTATAAATTGTTTTAAAAATTACAACTTATGGAAAAAAATTATACATTTGCAAAAAATAAAAACGTATGAAGACA
>JAAYQB010000125.1 GCA_012519525.1 Bacteroidales bacterium
AAAGGATGATGAACAAATGGAAATCATCTTTTTTGCTCTTTTTTCAAAAATTATTTCTATCAATTTTCAACCTTATTTTCATACAAAGACAAAATAAATTGGCTTTTTAAGGGTCGACTAATTAATTGCTTTGCAATTATTGTTTAATTTGATAAAAAACAACATCAATTACGCTAATGCAGTTAGTTTGTTTATCTACATTTAGTCTAGCAAGGGGTTTTAATCCTTAAAATTTATAATAGATGAAAAGACCTCCTTTGTAGGTGAAAGCAAAAAGATGTTTTGCTTTTTCGGATGAGACAAGTTGATTATTGACAAAATTGTCGTATTTAGCATAAGTATATCCGGCACCAATAAAAGGCTCAATTCCCCAATTGTTTTTTAAAGGGAACGCCCAGCCTATGGTTGCACCCGCCATATAATTCCATCCTTTGTGCATAATGCCGTTGTGAGATTCGTTCCAAAAATTAGGTATAATTGCTCTTGACATATCGTATAGCCCAAAACCTGTATTTAGTCCCACAAAGAATCCTTTGAAAACTTCTTTAGGATAATATCTTGCTTCAAGAAATGCAGTGAAAAGTTTTATTGGTTTATTCGTCCATAGAAATCCTTTATTCCAGTAAGTTCCGTTTAAATCGAATTGTAGTGAGAAATGTTTTGATAATTTGACTTCAAAAGCCGGATTGAGAACACCTACAGCTAATAGTGCATTTAGTTTTATTGCCATAGTAACATCTTTTTCTTCTGCTACTTTTTCTGCTCCTGTTTCTGTTTCTACTGTTTGGCTTATTTCGTAACTGTCTACAGATAATACAAATATAGTATCTTTTACTAAAAATAAATTATTTTCTTGGTTTATTCCTAAGTTTTGAGATGCTATAAAATGTTTTTCCGCATTGTCATAATCCTTGGTTTGATAAGCCTGAAGTCCTAAGTTGTTATATACAATATCGCTATTGGGGTTTAATGAGTTAGCTTTTTTCAATAAGGTTTCGGCTTCATCGATATTTCCTTCGGCTATTTTTATACAAGCTAAATCGTTATAGGCTCTATAATCTTCAGGATATAGCTCCATAGCTTTTTCAAATATTTGCTTTTTAGTTTTAATGTCGTCGGTAAATGAAACAGCATATAATAGCTCATCGTTGGTCAAAGAATCGGGGGAAACAACAGCGTATTTAGCTATTAGTTCATCTGATTTCAAATTATGAATACAAGTAACTTTTATTTTAGCACGTCTTAATGCAGGCAATAATTCGGCATCTACTTCGTCGTATATGGCTATCATATTGCGTATTTGTTGTTCTTTTTTATCCATATCGCTTTGCGATTGAATAACATTGATAATTTGATTTTTTTCTTTGATATTGGAATTGCTTAATGCGGTAAGAAAACCATCCCAGTCTTCACCGTTGTCTTTTAGTTGATAGCGAATGTCTTTTTTTATTAAACTGTTAATATCAACGCTATCGGTTTTTGCCTTTTCTTTAATGTATTTGTTCAACTCACTTTCAAACCATTCTTTTCCTCTTTTTGCACGATTACTTGATAACTCTTCATTTCTTTTTAATTCACCTTCGGGAGATGCCCATCCGTCTACTTCGACACTTTTTATTGAATCGTATTGATAAATAAAGGGAAATAGTTCTTTGAGCATTTGTATGTTTTCTTCTTTTTTATTTAGAGGGTGTTGCCAATTTAAATTATCACAGTTGAAGTCAAAGTAAATAGTAGCTGATTTTTCAACGGGCTTGCTTGGAACATAGTTGTGATTACTAAAATAATAAGTCGGTTTTTCATTTTTATTATCTGTCTTATAAGTAAATGCCGGTTTAATATCCTCTCTTTTTGTGTCTATATTTACCGTACCTATTTCTCTTTCTTTTAAGGGATATTTATTGCCTTTTTTATCGGTTATTGTACTACTTATTGACACTACATTGTTTTTGAAATTTGCTTTGTAAGTAATATCTTGAGTGGATGAAAAGTTAGTTTCGGGTCTATATTCAACAATACTTCCTTGTGTGTTGGCTTTTTCTCCCTGGAAGTAGATGGGCTTTAAAGTGTCTTTTTGCCCTTCTTGGTTTTTTAATGCCGGAATGCTTGTTAATGAAGCTTTTTTGTTAAAATATTTTTCAGGAAAAGTAGTCTTTATTTGAATATTGGTTGCTCCTTTTCTTGATTCAGGTGTTGTATTATTAATTTGATAAGTTATTTTATCTTGTTTTTTTATCATTTTTTTCACCCCGCAACTAGTGAAAAGAAATAAGCTACCCGCAATTGTCAAAAGAGAAAATACTTTTATGAATTTCATGCTTTATATGTTTTTAAATGTTTTATGATATACGTTGTTTTTCTTAAATAGTTACCTTATTTTATTAAAATTTTTATTCGATATCAAATTTTCATATAAAATATCCCTACAATAATTATAATAAATTGCAAATGTAATATTTTTTTTAATATAAAATTTGCTTATTAAAGCAGTTTATTAGAATTATTTTCTTTGGTAACGAAATGAAGTGGTAGTGCGGTGAATAAAAAACCGCTTAGAAAATTGCCGATAGTTACGGGTATTTGATTCCATAACCACCAGTCATTAAAGCTAATATCAGCACCTACCATCATGCCGGCAGGTATGGCAAACATATTAACAATAGCGTGTTCAAAACCTTGAGCAAAAAATATGAATACAGGCATCCACATAGCGACAATTTTTCCGATAGTTGCTTTAGAAGTAAATGCCATGACGGCGCCTATGGTTACCATCCAATTACACAGTATGGCTTTTATAAACATAGTTACTTGTCCGTTTAATCCTAATGCTTTGTAAGCTATTGTTTTACTTTCTGCAACTTCTATTATTTTTTGTCCGATTAAAGTTTCGCTTCCCGTTATATTTCCACATTGTGTAATATAAATAGCGAATAATGCTGCATAAAATACACTTCCGATTAAGTTGCCAAGGAAAGCCCAAAAGAAATTCCTGAGCATAAGGGCAGTTTTGGTTTTTTTACGAAACACAGCTATTGGAATAATAGCAAAAGAGCCGGTTACTAACTCTAAGTTTAATAAAAAAATGATAATGAAGCCTGTAGGGAAAACAAGAGCTCCTACAAAGTCTAAATTTGTTTGCACACTTCCTGTAAAAGCAAGCGTTGTGGCAAAACCTAAAAATACCCCGGATAAAATAGCTTTGATTAAAATGTGACTTACGGATAATTCCGTTTTTATTTTTCCGGAAATAGCCATATTTTGAACGGCTTCATTTGGTTGAACGTAATCCATGATTTCTTTTTTTACTCTATAAAAATATTTTTAAATTTATTTTCAATTATTATTATTAATCGTAAGGGAAGCAGAAGTAGTAGGGGAATGCTTATCAAGTTGAGTAGCTTAGTAGTAGTAAAGGATTTTTTTCTAAACATCGCCGATAAAGATCTTTTAGCAACTTTATCGGCAGACATCATAATGCCTGTTTTAATAGCATAGTTTCTGTATTGAGGTGCTAATTGCAATAAATCGGTATTGACGGCGCCGGGAGCAACGGTTATTACGGAAACATTATACGGCAGTAATTCTGTTCGTAGCGAACGCGAAAAATTTTTAATATAGCGTTTGCTTGCAGCATAAACAGCTATTTTAGGATACGGCATCCAACTTGCTAAAGACGACATATTAAGTATATACCCGGATTTATTTTCTTGCATCATTTCACCAAAGTAACGACATAATTTACTCAATGTTATAGTATGTAAGTATAAAAGATTATTTATTTTATCTTTATCCATGTCAAGAAAGTAGCCTGCTTGATAGATGCCGGCATTATTGATTAAAATTTCTATTCTAAGTTTTTTTTCACGACAAAATTGAAATACTGTCGTTGCCGCATTGCTTTGACTTAAATCAATGTATATATTTTGAACATCGATATTGTATTTGTTCTTTATAATCTTGGTTTTTTCTTCTAATTTTTTTTCTTGATTACTAACTAAGACAAGATGATAGCCTTTTTTAGCCAATACTTGTGCGTAGCTCCAGCCTATGCCCGAACAAGCACCTGTAATTAAAGCATAAGGAGGTGTTGATGCTTCATAAAGGTAGCTTTCTGTTGGGCTGTTTTTTGTTTTTTGGTTTGAGAAAATAGAAGTATGTTTATATAAAAAAACAACAATACTATGTGGAATAAACCGCAAGAAAAAAATCAATATTCTATAAAAAAGACAAGGAGTTATTTTTGCTTTTTTACGAAACATTTTTTTGATGCTTTCTTCTGCAATATCTTTAGGGTCAGATAAAACACCTAAACGAGCAGCAGTTGCAATAAAGAAATTCTTTTTGCTGACAATAGGAGTATCTACTCCGCCGGGACAAAGTTCCGATATATTGACGCCCTGTGGTTTTAGTTCGGCACGCAATGATTTTGAAAAGCTATGAAGATAGCGTTTCGAAGCTGCATAAAGAGCCATGGTAGGATAGGGGGTGTAAGCAGTAAGCGATGATACTATCAATATGTTGCCTGTTTTTCTCTCTCTCATTTTATCGCCGAACAAACGACATAATAGAGTGCTATGGATAATATGCAAATAGAGTATTCTTCTTATATCTTCTATGTTTGTGTTAATAAGTGTTGTTCCTAACGATATGCCTGCATTACAAATAAGAACATCTATCTCTATATGGTTTTCTAAACAATAATTAAATACATTTTCAGCAGATTCGGGAAGTGAAAGATCCATTACTAATGGATAAACCTTAACGGAATATTGTTGTAGTTCGCTAATGGCTTTTTCCATTTTTAAAGGATTAGAGCCTATGATAACTATATCGTAAGCTTTAGCTGCTAATACATGCGCACATTGCAATCCAATTCCTGAAGTGGCACCGGTAATTAATGCTGTTTTATTTATGGCTCGACTCGACATTAATAAATGAAAGGAAAAATACGCTTCAGTTTTTTATTTTTAATTTCTTCACCAAACATAGCTTGGTATTTATGATAAACCGCATTGGCACGCGGAACTAAATTGGCAAAAGTCCAAAGTGCAAATACAGCTCCTGAGATTGACCATGTTAGGATAGCAAAACCAATCCATTGTATGGTTTCTCCAAAATAGTGAGCCGATGAAACATAATTAAACAATCCTCCTGTAGGGAGATAATATTTAGTGTCGCCGGGTTTACGCAAAGAACGTATAATACGGTCGGAACTGATATTGATATACATTCCGCTAAAGTAAATGATAGTTCCTATAATAAACTGAGGACTATAAAACCAAGTCAACGGATAATAATCTTCGGGAGAGACATAAAATAACCAGCCACCTTGCATAAAAGCATTGTATAAGTTAAAAGTAATTCCCATAAACATAATGCTTAAAGGCATTTTACTTTCTCCTTTTAACATAAACGGGAACAGAAACGCACGACGAAAATAGTGAAATTGGAAAAAAATAAAAAACGTAAAAAGCACAGGTTGCCAATGACGCTCTGAAAAAATCCATAACATTAACATGCTTAAAAATACAGGGACTTCCATGAAAAACCAAGCTATTTTATTGTTAATCATAAGCCCCCATTTTTTACTGGCAAACATGCCATAGCCCGCATCTACAAAGTTTAATGCAATAAAAACAATAACAGCGGCAACTGACATGCCGATTAAAAAATAGTTAAAAGCTTCCAAGCTTATATATGTTAATGTGTCTTCCATAAACTTTTTGCAAAAGTACATTATTTTTAAAATACAATGACACTATTTTCTTTTTTTTATTGTATTTTATTTTTTATTATTTTTGCAGAACTAATTTTTTAGACATGAGATTGAATTGTAAATTTTATTTTTGTTGTGCGGTTTTACTATTAAGTTGGGTTTTATCTTCTTGTAAAACATATAGAAACGTTCCAAAAAGATCTTCCAGACGTTGTCATGATTGTCCGACTTTTTCGCAAACGCAGTCTTCCATTTATTTTGTTTTAGCAGATGGACAATCAAAGTAATTCATTTATTTTAAAAGATTACCTTCCCGAAAATGCCTTAGAAGAGATTGGGGAAATGATAGACAAATATCAGGTTACTATACGTTTAGCAAAGAATAGAAAACGAGTCAACGGTACATATAGTCGTCCGACTAAGCATTATTCTCATCGCATCAGCATTAATCAAAATTTGAATCCTTACGCTTTTCTTATTACTCTTTTACACGAATTTGCTCATTTGTATGCATGGGTTTACGATCGCTCGTTTCGACACAATATAGCATGGAAAAAACATTTTACAACATTGTTATTGCATTTTATACACTTAAAATCTTTTCCGAAAGATGTTGAAACGGCTTTATTTTCACATATAAACAACATGAAATCAAGTGATTTTTTGGATTTACATTTAAGTCGAACACTACAAACTTATGATAAGGTAGTTTTACGAGAAGACGAAATGCCATTGTCCGATTTACCTGTGAATGCTTATTTTACTTATAATGGTAAAATGTATGTTAATAAAGGAATAATACGGAAATATTATTTATGTAAAGACATAAAGACGAGTAAGAAATACCGCTTTCATCCATTGGCGATAGTGCGCTTTGTAGCAAAAGGAGAAAAATAAAACATATCTGTATATGAAAAATCAAATAATAACGTTAAAGAACTAAAACAATTTAATTACATAATAATGAAAAATAATTTTTGTGTTATCATGGCCGGTGGAGTAGGTGCTCGTTTTTGGCCTCTTAGTCGAACAAATTATCCTAAACAATTTATAGATTTTTTAGGGGTTGGAAAATCACTACTACAGATGACGGTCAGTCGTTTTGAAAATATATGTCCAAGTGAAAATATGTATATTGTTACTAATGAATCCTATTATGATTTGGTGAAAAAGCAAGTACCGCAATTTACCGACGAACAAATCATATTGGAACCTATGAGACGCAATACGGCGCCTTGCATCGCTTATGCTAATTATAGAATTAAAAAGAAAAATCCTAATGCTAATATAGTAGTAGCCCCTTCGGATCACATTATTTTTAATGAAATAGCCTTTGTAGAGCATATACAAGCAGCACTCGCTTGTGCAGAAAGAAATCCGTGGTTATTGACACTTGGGATACAACCGACTCGTCCCGATACGGGTTATGGGTATATTCAATACGATGAAAAAAATCGTTATGTACCCGATAGAAGAATTTATAAGGTAAAGGTGTTTACCGAAAAACCCGAATTAGAGCTGGCTAAACAATTTATCGAAAGTGGTGATTTCTTGTGGAATGCAGGGATTTTTACATGGAAATTAAGCACAATACAGCAAGCTTTTGAAGCTTATTTGCCGGATGTAGATGAATTATTTAAAAGAAATGAAGATAAGATAGGAACGCCGGAAGAAAAAGAAGCCATTACCGATATATATGCCCAATGTCGCTCAATTTCGATAGACTATGGAGTAATGGAAAAAGCAGACAATGTCAATGTATTATCTTCCGATTTCGGATGGTCTGATTTGGGTACGTGGACTGCTTTATTCGAACAGTTGAGAAAAGATGAAAATAATAATGCTATCGCTGCACCATGTGATGTGTTTACCTATAAAACGGAGAATTGCATTATTAATACACCTAAAAATAAAGTAGTAGTCGTACAAGGATTGAAAGATTATATTGTGTCGGAAAGTAATAACACATTGATGATATGTCGAAAAGAAGACGAACAGCAAATACGTCAATTTGTTACCGATGTACAAATGAAAAAGGGAGACGAATACGTTTAAATAAAATGTTTTTGTTCTATGGCAGAAGAGGATGATATAATTCAAGATGTTACATCAAGTGATTACAAGTATGGATTTACTTCCGATATCGAAACCGAATATTTTCCTAAAGGAATAAACGAAGATATTATAAGAAAAATATCGGTTTTGAAAAACGAACCCGAATGGCTATTGGATTATCGCCTAAAATCTTATCGTAAATGGTTAACGATGAAAGAGCCTGAATGGGCACATTTATCTTATCCGACCATAGATTATCAAGATATTATTTATTTTGCAGTTCCTAAAAAACAAAAACAGTTACAAAGTTTAGACGAAGTAGATCCTGAAATTATAGCTATGTTTAATCGTTTGGGAATTTCGTTGGAAGAACAAAAACGCTTATCGGGCGTGGCAGTTGATGCTGTAGTAGATTCAATGTCAGTAAAGACCACTTTTCAAGAAGAACTCGAACGAGAAGGGATTATTTTCTGTTCTTTTGGCGAAGCCGTTCAAAAATATCCTGAATTGGTAAGGAAATATTTGGGAACGGTTGTGCATTATGGAGATAATTTTTTCTCTGCTTTAAATTCGGCTGTTTTTAGTGACGGTTCGTTTTGTTACATTCCAAAAGGTGTAAAATGTCCAATAGAATTGTCTACTTATTTCCGTATTAATGCTTCTAATACCGGTCAGTTTGAAAGAACGTTGATAGTTGCCGATGCCGATGCGTATGTCAGTTATATGGAAGGCTGTACTGCGCCGCAACGAGATAAAAATCAATTGCATGCTGCGGTTGTGGAAATAATAGCTATGGAAAATGCAGAAGTGAAATACTCGACTGTTCAAAATTGGTTTCCGGGCGATAAAGATGGAAAGGGAGGAATTTATAATTTTGTTACGAAAAGAGGATTATGTGAAGGTGAAAACTCTAAAATATCGTGGACACAAGTAGAAACGGGTTCTTCCGTAACATGGAAATATCCAAGTTGTGTATTAAAAGGGAATAATTCGGTAGGAGAGTTTTATTCCGTTGCAGTTACCAATAACTATCAGCAGGCAGATACGGGAACAAAAATGATTCATATTGGAAAAAATACCAAAAGCACTGTTATTTCTAAAGGAATTTCGGCAGGTTATAGTCAAAACAGTTATCGAGGATTGGTACGTATAGCTAAACAAGCAAAAAAAGCACGCAACTACACTCAATGCGATTCATTGCTGTTGGGAGATAAGTGTGGAGCACATACTTGGCCCTTTATTGAGTGTAATAATGAAAGTGCCATTGTAGAGCATGAGGCTTCTACTTCTAAAATTTCAGAAGATCAGTTGTTTTATTGCTTGCAAAGAGGAATAGGTGTTGAAACGGCTGTTAGTTTGATAGTGAATGGTTATGCTAAAGATATATTGAAACGCCTTCCTATGGAATTTGCGGTTGAAGCTCAAAAATTATTGAGCATTAGTCTCGAAGGTTCGGTAGGATAATTTACCCTGATTATTCAATTATTTTTTTTATTTCTTCAATAATAGTTCTATTATTTGAGAGTCTGATTACTTTGTGTTGTCCGCCTAATTTGCCTTTGAGTGTCATCCACTGTAAAAAAGTACCTTGAGGAACAGTGTGTATGATAGGTTTTTGCAGTAAGATATCAAAACTTCTTTTGGCTTCATAATCGGAGTTTACTTTCATCAATTCGTGATCTAAGATAGTTGTAAACTCATTTAAATTGTCAGGCGGATTTTTAAATTCAATATACCATTCGTGAGCAGCTTGTTCGTTGTTTTTTAAGAAAATAGGTGCAGCAGTGTATTCAATGACGGTAGCGTTGGTTTTTTGACAAGCTACTGCCAATGCTTTTTCCGCATTGTCAATAATTAGTTCTTCGCCAAAAGCATTGATGTAATGGGTGGTACGTCCTGTTATAATAATGCGATAAGGATCGGTAGAAGTAAATCGGATAACATCACCTATAATATAACGCCATAGACCTGCATTGGTCGAAACCAATAAAACATAGTTGATGTCGGTTTTTACATTTCTTATGTCAATAGTTTCTAATTTATTATTGATAAAATCGGAAAGAGGAATAAATTCATAAAAAACATTATTGTTGAGTAGCAGTAACATGTCTTCTCTGTCAGGCATATCTTGAGTGGCAAAATAGCCTTCCGATGCATTGTAAATTTGCCAGTACCATAGTAAGTTGTTAGATGTAATAGAATTATAAATAGGGTAGTAAGGAGTGAAATTGACACCTCCGTGCATAAATAATTCTAAATTAGGCCAAACTTCATTGATGCTATCAATTTTTTCGATTTCCATGATTCGTTTTAGAATCAACAGTATCCAAGAAGGTACACCTGCTATGGCTGTTATGTTTTGTTGTTTTGTGAATTGAGCATAGGAATCTAATTTTTCGTTCCAATTAGGTAGTAAAGCGATGTTTTTGGGTGGTGTTCTAAACTTATTTGCCCAATCGGGAATATATTTAATGATAATAGCAGAAACATCGCCGCAAATTGCTTTTGTGTTAATATCCGACTTATGAAGAGAACCTGTTAACGAAAGTGTTTTTCCCGTAAATAGGCGAGTATCGGGACGATTTTGTACATACAAAGATAAACTGTCTTTTCCTCCTCTGTAATTACATTCAATCAATGATTCAATGGTAACGGGGATAATTTTGCTTTTACTGCCACTTGTCCCTGATGATTTTGAAAACATTCTTGTTTTTCCTCGCCATAAAACATTGCGTTCGCCTTTAATGCTTCGTTCTATGTACGGATAGAGCGATTGATAAGTGTTGATGGGAATTTTTTCTCTAAAATCCTCATAACTACTAAGTTTGTTGTATTGGTGTTCTTGTCCCCAAGCCGTATGTTTTGCTGCTCTAAGTAAAAAATGCAAACATTTTTCCTGACAGCGATAAGGTTCATTGATTATTTTTTGAACATTTTTACCTTTCGTTTTGAAATAGGTTTTTAATATATAGGTAGACAGTTGCATTAGTTGATTTTAATTTTTTTATACGTTTGTAGCCATCTTTCAGGAATCTCATCGTTACAGGCTTTTTCATAGTCTTTTAATGAGCATGGAATAAGGTAGTGGCGACTATATTGAGGGTTTTTAGCTTCCGCCGGTATTTCCATCCACCATAAATTACTGATTTTGCTTTTATAAAAAACAATTTCGTAAGCATCGGCATGCAATGAGACGAAGTATTTATAATAATTTTTTTTGATAATATCGGGTGCATCATTTTGACGCATTATATAGCCATCGATAAAATACCAAATGATTTGAGCAATTAATTTTGCACTTTGAGACATAATATCATACGAGGGATTATATTCGTAAATGCCAAAAGAACTTAATTTATGACTTCCGCCTGCATAACGCACTAATTGACATATTTCTTTACCCGTAAATCCATTAGGACCGGTATGTTTACAGCCCGGAGAATCGGAAAAACGTATAGCGTTCATGTCAAGGCTCAATATGTCGGCATTGCGTATGACCGGTTCAAAATCAATAGGGTCTTCTTGAACTATGCCTAAACGATAGGCATCGAAATACAATTTATCCATTAATACTACTTCATCCTTATCTACCATATAGCTTTGATAACCGATATTGCTATAGTTAAATAAATAATTAGGTTGCTTTAAAATGATTTTATGGAAATAACTATTCGATTTAAACTTTTTGTCCTCATTGCCAATGTCAAACTTAGCATCTATAGCAACTATATTAATAACTTGATTCAGTTGTTCGTATGTGCAATAATTAGCATATGTAAGGTCTTGACTTCCTCCTAAAATAATAGGGATTGCACCATCGGAAATTATTTCGTTTAAAACGTCTGTCAACGCAATATAGGTATCGTTGGCAGTTTTTCCGACTTTTAAATTACCTAAGTCGGTAATAGGGGGCATGTTGTTGTGGCAGTACAATTGATAAAGTTGTTTTCTTATTTCATCCGGACCTTCCGAACAACCAATGTTATTGTAAGCATTTTTTTCTTCAGGAACACCTAAGAGTACTATTTTAAAATTAGAAATAGTCGGAAACGGATTTTCTTCCGTATGAATATAGATGTTATCACCCATTAGATGAGAAGTTTGTTCTAATGAGAAAAAATCAAGTTCTTCAATACATAAAGGATGAAAATAATCTTGTAATTCCATGATTTTATTTTTTCTTACTTTTTTCCGTACTTTCTTTGATTATTTGCTTACAATCAGCTAATGTAAGTTCGCTGTAATTTTTATCTTTCGGTAAATAATAATTGTTTTTACCATCGGTAAGATAAGCACCTTTTCTCTTGTCTTTTAGTATTTTAATTTTTTTATCTTCCTCAAAACTTTTCAAAGTGTTTTTTGAAATGGTTTCCTCAATGATACTAATAGCCGTATCGAGTTTTACGGTTTTTATATCCGTATCGGTTGGTAGTTTATAAAACTGTTTGTTATACAAAATATAAGGTCCGTATCTTCCGACAGCTACCGATACGTCCATTTCATTATAATTACCTATAATTATTGGAGTTTTTGCTTTCTCTTTCTCATTCTTTTCTTCTATAATTTCAAGGCAACGTTCTAAAGTTATTTCGAATAAGTTTTCGTGCTTAGGAATAGAATAAAATTTTTTGTTATGACAAATATAAGGACCGAATTTTCCTGTGTTGATAATCAATTCGCTGCCATCGTCTGCAACAATGGTGCGAGGAAGTTTAAATAAATCGAGTGCTTCTTGAAGCGTAATTGTATTAATACTTTGAGAGGGGAGTAGTTTCGCAAATTTTAAATCATTTTTATTGGTATCGCCTATTTGTACGACCGGACCAAAACGTGCTAATTTTGCATACACATTTTTACCCGAAACAGGGTCTACGCCTAAGAGTCGTTCGCCACTTGCTTTAGTTGATGTGTCCATTGTTGTTTTTACTTGTTGGTGAAACAAACGATAAAAATCACTAATCATACTTTTCCATTCTATTGTACCCTCTGCTATTTCGTCAAATTTTTTCTCTATATTCGCTGTAAAATGATAGTCCATTATTTCTTGAAAATAGGTTGTTAAAAAATCGTTGACAATCTGTCCTATATCGGTAGGGATAAGTTTTCCTTTTTCAAATCCTATTTTTTCCTTTTTTGTACTGCTTGTGATTTTTTCTTTTTTAAGAGTTAATATTTTATGTTCACGTTCAAATCCTTCAACATTTCCTTTGACAACATATTCTCTCTTTTGAATAGTTGATATAGTAGGAGCGTAGGTGGATGGACGTCCGATACCCAACTCTTCTAATTTGCGTACCAAACTTGCTTCCGTATAACGAGGCGGTTGCTGTGAATATTTTTCTACTGCTTGTATTTGTTCCATTTCTAACGGCATATTTTGTTTTAAAGCAGGTAAACTACCCACATTGTTTTCTTCCTCGTTATCATCATGTGATTCAATATATACTTTTAAAAATCCGTCAAAAATCAATACTTCTCCTGTAGCAGTAAACTTTTCGCTTGCATTGGAGATATCAATCGAAACAATGGTTTTTTCTAATTTAGCTTCACTCATTTGCGATGCTATCGTACGTTCCCATATTAAATCATACAGTCGTTCTTGTGAAGTATCGCCTATCTTAATACTGTGTTTATTTAAATAAGTCGGACGTATTGCTTCGTGAGCTTCTTGTGCTCCTTTCGATTTTGTTTGATATTGGCGTGTTTTAGCATATTTTTCTCCGTATGTTTTGGTAATTTCCTCTTTTGCACTTGCTAATGCGAGATGCGATAGATTGACGGAGTCAGTACGCATATAGGTAATGTGTCCTGCTTCATAAAGTTGCTGTGCCACCAACATCGTTTTTGCTACTGAAAAATTGAGTTTGCGAGCTGCTTCTTGCTGTAAAGTAGAAGTGGTAAAGGGTGGGGCAGGCATTTTTTTAGTAGGCACTTGTTCGATAGCACTAACTGTAAATGCAGCATTGATACATTTTTTTAAAAAGGCTTCTGCTTCTTGTTCTGTTTTAAAACGTGTATTGAGTTCTGCCTGCACTGTGTTTTTTTTGTCATCGAAAAACTTTCCAACAACACGATAAATTGGATATGCGTTGAATTGATGAATTTCTTTTTCCCGCTCAACAATTAGACGTACAGTTACGGATTGAACTCGTCCTGCCGAGAGTGCAGGTTTTACTTTTCGCCATAATAAGGGAGATAGCTCAAACCCAACTAAACGATCTAAAACTCTTCGGGCTTGTTGTGCATTGATTAAATCAATATTGAGTAAACGAGGCGAAAGAATGGCTTCTTTGATTGCTTTTTCAGTAATTTCGTGAAATACAATACGTTTTGCTTTTTCCGGATCAATATTTAATGCTTTTAATAAATGCCAAGAAATAGCTTCACCTTCTCTATCGCTATCAGTAGCTAACCAAATAGTATCGGCTTTTTGAGAGGCATCTTTCAATTCGTTAATAATTTTACTCTTATTAGGGAGTATTACATATTTGGGCTCGAAATGATTATTAATGTCTATACCAAGCTCTTTTTCAGGTAAATCTCTGATGTGTCCCATCGATGATTTTACAATAAAATCTTTTCCTAAAAATTTTTCAATAGTTTTGGCTTTTGCCGGTGATTCTACGATAACTAAATTCTTGCTCATTACTGAATGTTACTTTTAAAATAAAATGCAAAAATACATTATATTAATATTTAAAAAATATTTTTTTCAAAAAAATTATTTTTTTATTTGATTATCAAGGAGTTTTTTTTATTGTTATTTGATGAAAAATAAATATGGAATGAATAAAAGCATCTACTATTATTTATATGTTGTTATTCATTGTATGACTTTTAGTCATCCGATGAGTAGTTGTTACTCCACTCATTTTGATAGGATTAATGTGCGGTTCGAGATAGTATTCAAGAAAAGAGCTATCTTAAAAGCAAGACAGCCTTTTTATCAATTATTCTTATTTTTCGCACTTTTTTACAATACCTACATAAGCAGTTAATAATCAATGATATGAATTTTATTTTTTTCGTTTTTTGGGTGTTACAAAGCGGAAAATAAGAAGTACATTTATTTTTGCATTTTACGCTAATATCTCAAACTTGATTAATAGTCATAGATTAAATTAATACAAACAGCTACAGTGTGTAAAACATGTATTGACTGTACAAAAACCATTTTTCTACGTAGATTTACACAGAAATTACCGTTATTTTCAATAAATTTGGTACTTTTGCGTTTTAAATATTTACTATGCCGAAAAGTATGTCTAAACAATCTGAAGAGCATTTTGATACATCCTCCTATCAGCGAGTGGAATCTAAGAAGTTCTCTTTCACAGGCGAGATAAAACGAGCCATCTTACAGCTATTTGGACATAAGAGCAAAAATAGAAAACAAAAAATAATAACTATTTCTGTTTTTATACTATTTGCAATTATATACTCAAGCATATCACTTGTTAATCACTATTATTTTAGAACTCATGCACTTGACCTTGGTCTTTATAATAATGCTATTTACGGCTTTGCAAACTTCTCAATGCCAAAATACACACTTGACCTTTCTGGTGTTGAGCAGCCTTTCTTTGCCACACACTTCTCACTTATAACCATTCTTTACGCACCGTTTTACTACATATTTGGCTCTTATACACTTCTTATAATCCAGATATCATCAATTCTGTTTGCAGGTTACTATATACAAAAATATATAAAGCAACACATTGAGAGTTTTACCGTAAGGACCCTTCTACTCGTTCAATTCTTTTCAATTTGGGGTATATATTCTGCTCTTTCGTTCGATTTTCACAATAGTGTAATAGGCGCAATGCTTGTCCCTGCACTTTTTTATTATATTGAAAAACGGGATATAAAGGTATCGGCACTCATATTTATGCTTTTTCTATTTACCAAAGAGATTATGGCTATTTGGGGTATATTTATTTTGATAGGACTGATGATAAAGAATAGAAACACTCTATTTAAACAATATATAAAGTTGGAGATTCCACTATTGATTGCAGCCATAATTTATGGTTCAATAGTATTATTCTGGGCTATGCCAAAACTGCAACTATCAGATACAAATTTGCAATTTGGACGATATGCACACCTAGGAAATTCTTTATGGGAAATGCTCACAAATATTCTGCGTAATCCCCAAATAATTTTTTCAAATACAAGTGGTGATGCTATATA
>JAAYQB010000126.1 GCA_012519525.1 Bacteroidales bacterium
CAATTAAATTTATTGGTTTAGAAAAAAATGGTTGTTTTTTGCAACTATCTATCTATCATGCTCCTCCCCATTTGGGGAGGCTGGGAGGGGTTGTTGGGGAGACTTTGTTTCACAACGTGTTGCGAGTTTATTTCGTTGTAGATTAAGTGCATTTTTTATATTATTCTTTTTTGCAAAAATATACTTTTATTTTTTAACCGCAGAGTTCCCAAAGGATTCCCAAAGTTCGCAGAGTTTCTTTGCGTCCTCTGCGTAAACTCTTTGCGTTCTTTGCGGTTAAAAAGAATAAGGTGGGATACTACCAATCATATAAAACAAATTTACCACAATAGTATATAAATATATAAATTGCCCATCTATCATCTTCAGACGCAATAAAATCTAAATAATAATCAAAATTTTTTCCGCATTTTGTTGGTAAAGCAAATTTATTTAATAGACTCAAGTTATTCGTTACAAAAAAATAATGATTTTTATATAATAAATATCCTTTTGCTCTGTTATCTTCTATAAATATATCTTTATCAGGATAACCTTCAATTTTAATACATAAAATAGAATCTCCATTTGTTGTTATATTTTTAAAAGGAAATATCCCATATGAAAGACTATTTGTATAGTAAATAGATTGTTTTTCATAAAACATAACAGTATCTAATACTTGATAAAAAGCACTGTCTAATATTTTCAATTCATTTATAAATATAATAGATTTTTGTGCAAAAATATATCCAATAAAAATTTGTAATATTAATAAAATTAAAAGGATTTTCTTTTTCATTCTTAAGTGTCCCCCCTATAGTAGGACAGTTTTTTTTATTTGTTAATATTTTTATTTTTTTAATGTTGCAAAAGTATTATTTAATTTCTTCAATTTTAACAGATTCAATGATTTTTCGCTTTTCTTCGTATGAAAAACTATCAATAGGGTCATAAGTAACTAAAGTACAATTATAAATAGTTTTTCCAAAAATAGTTATATATTTAAATAATGAATGAATATACTGTTCTTTTATTCCCGGTATAGAATCTATTTTTGCTGCCATAAGCAAGTAATATACATGATTATTGTTATCGTATTTTTTTTCAAAAAATGGAATCATGTCTTGAGATAAGTAAAACTCAAAAAAATCCTTAATCAAAGTATCTATTGACAATTCTTTATATACAATTGGTTCAAGTAATATTACAAATTTATTTATATCATTTTTTAAAGAACAAAACGCTTTTAAAGTATCTGTATCGCAACCCGAAGCATCTACTTTGACTATGTTATCACATATCTCCGTATGTTTATAATCCTCAGGAAGAATAAATGAAATACGCATTCCTCTTGCATTAAATTCATGTTCAATCAGTTTATTTTCTCTCGAAAATTCATCTATTTGTTGACTTGTATAAAAAACCAATGAAATACTTATTAAAATAAATAAATAATTACTTTTTTTTACCAATTTTATCATATCTTATTTAATAATTTTACCCCAATACTTAAGTGTCCCCCTATAGATAGTAGGACAGTTTTTTTTTTTAATATTGCAAAAGTATACATTTATTTGTTTCAATCAATAAAAAATAAATATTTACCTCTCTTTTATTTTTTTACCGCAGAGTTCCCAAAGGATTCCCAAAGTTCGCAGAGTTTCTTTGCGTTCTTTGCGGTTAAGTCGATAGTATCCCAAAAAGTGTATATTTTTTTTGTATCTTTGCATTCTAAATATAAAGATATATAATATATGAAAAAATTAATGTATACAGTGTTGACATTATGTGTGATAAGTATGTCATGCAAAGAAAAAAAAATTGAAAGAGAGTTAGATATGAACAATCCGTTTTTCTCAAAACCTGAAACACCTTATGGGGTTCCTGCCTTCGATCAAATCAAAACAGAGCATTATTTACCTGCTTTTGAAGAAGCTATGTTGCAACAAAAAGAAGAAATTGAAGCCATTGTTAACAACAAAGAAAAACCTACGTTCGAGAACACTATCGAAGCCCTTGACTATAGCGGTGAATTATTAAACACCGTAGCTTTAGTGTTTTTCAATATGTGCGAAACCAATAATAGCGATGAAATGATTGCTATTGCCGATACGATTAGTCCGAAATTAGCCGCACATAGCGATGATATTAGCCTAAATCCCAAACTGTTTGAAAGAGTAAAAACAGTTTACGAGCAAAAAGACAAGTCTTTAAATCCCGAACAACAACGTTTATTAGAAGAAACTTACAAAAATTTTGTTCGCGGAGGTGCTAATATTCCTGTAGAAAAACAAGCTCGTTTTCGTGAAATCAACGAAGAATTATCCAAATTGACGCTTAAATTCGGCAATAATGTTTTAGCCGCTACCAATGCTTATAAAATGGTCATTGAAGATGAAAAAGACCTTGCCGGTTTGCCCGAATCTTTAAAAGCAGCCGCTGCAGAAACAGCAAATCAATCGGATGATACCAAAGGAAAATGGGTGTTTACTATTCATAATCCCAGCCTGTTACCATTTCTTCAATTTGCCGACAACCGGGCAAAACGCGAAGAAATTTGGCGAGCTTATTCCAATCGTTGTATAGGCGGCGAATTCGACAATACCGCCATTATTTCTAAAATTGTAAAACTTCGTGCTGAGCGAGCTCAAATACTCGGATTTAAAACCCATGCCGATTTCGTATTGGATGAGCGTATGGCTAAAACCCCAACTGCAGTTTATGATTTATTGCAAAAAGTATGGAATCCGGCTTTAGCTAAGGCAAAAGAAGAATTAGAAGAATATCAACAACTTGCCAATAAAGAAAAACCGAAATTCGACATTAAACCATGGGATTGGAGATATTATACCGAAAAAGTACGCAAAGCAAAATACGAATTAAATGATGAAGTGATACGTCCTTATTTCAAGCTCGAAAACGTAAGAGACGGCATCTTTATGATATGCAAAGAATTGTACGGATTGACATTCAAAGAAAATGCCGATATTCCTACCTACGATCCGGAAGCCGTAGCTTATGAAGTGATTGATAACGGTAATGTTATCGGCATTTTATACATGGATTATTTTACAAGATCAAGCAAAAGAAGCGGAGCATGGATGACGGAATTTAGAGGTCAACACAAAACAAAAGACAACGAAAATGTAATTCCTATTATATCCTTAGTGCTTAATTTCTCTCGTCCAACTGCCGACATGCCCTGCTTATTAAATTTTGATGAAACCGAAACCTTTTTCCACGAATTTGGACATGGATTGCATGGATTGCTAAGCAATTGCAAATACCGTTCTTTAGCCGGAACCAATGTTACACGCGATTTTGTAGAATTACCATCTCAAATTATGGAAAATTGGGCACGTCATCCCGAAGTGTTGAAATTATATGCTAAACATTATATATCAGGAGAAAGCATTCCCGATGAATTAATCAAAAAAATTGAAGCCGCAGGCAATTACGGACAAGGATTTATCAATACCGAACTCATTGCCGCTTCTTTTCTTGACATGGATTATCACGTATTGGAAAATCCTACTATTTCAGATCCTATCGCTTTTGAAAATGAAGCCCTTGCCAAATACGGCTTGATTCCTGAAATAATTTCCCGCTACAGAAGTCCTTATTTCCAACACATATTTACTTCTTCTACAGGATATTCTGCCGGCTACTACAGCTATACATGGTCTGCCGTTTTAGATGCCGATGCCTTTGAAGTATTTAAACAAAATGGTTTATTCGATAAAGCCACAGCGACATCTTTCCGTAAAAATATCCTTGAAAAAGGCAATACGGAAGACCCTGCTCTACTATATAAAGCATTCCGTAAACAAGAGCCTAGCATAGAGCCTTTATTGAGAAACAGAGGATTGTTGCCGGAAGAGAAATAAAAGAAAATTAATTTTTAATTATTTTTTGATAAAAAATTTCTTTTTCCGTACCGACTTTTAATATATAAATACTTTTCGATAAATTGAGAGGAGAAATAATTGCCGATTTATTTGTTGTTGTTGTTTTTATGGCAATTTCTTTTCCTCTCAAATCGAATAGTTGTATTGATTTGATATTATCCTGCAAATTATCAATATAAAAATAGGTTTGAAAAGGATTGGGATAAACCGTAATGGAATTTTCTTTGCAATAATTAATAAAACCAAGTTGATTGCCGGGATAAACACTCATGCTCGGATCGCCAAACAATACCCAAGTTTTTGCTTCTATTGAGCGTTTTAAAAATCTTATCATTTCCATATATGTTTGTAAATACAACACGCCTATCTGAACAGTTGAATCGGTATGTGGAAGCAACGCATTAAATACCTGTTGACTATAAGTAGCAGCCTCCCATTCAACAAGCGACGAAAACATAAGACTAAGCACTGCCCCACTTGCTTGTTCTTGGGAAGAAGTGTTCATCCATTTTTCGGCTAAACATTCTCTATCGGCAAAATGTCCGTTCAAGCATGCTGCCGAAATCACAATCGGATATTCCGTCGTGTTTTGTAATTTTTCTATTGATGCGGTTGTGAAACTGCCTGTCCCCCATCGGTCATAAGAACCATAGCCAAGATAATTAATAATTGATACTCCTCGATTAACCAAATCAATGATATCCTTTTCAGAAGGATTACCTATTGCATCGGCTTCTCCTTGCGAACCGTCATACAGCTCTTCGACCGCACTATATCCTTTGTTCAACAAGCAAGTTCGTATATGCCGCATATATTCCCAATCGTATTTTTCTGAAATAGGCGAAACATTATCGGAAGCAATTCCTATCGCTTTTTTTGAAAATTGAAGCTTATCTCTCATTAAAAGTTTACGGATTTGACATTGTAAATCATCAACATTCCCGACAGATAATCGTCCAACTATCATTTCAGGAAAATCATCATCGCCTTCTAACAAAGCATAAGGAACGTCCGACAAACCTTCATTTAAGCGATAAGAAGGAATGTATTCGTCATCGCCTATCAGCAACAAATAAGTCGGTTGATGAGATTGATAAAAGCGTTTGATTTTTTCTTGAATGCTATCTCTCGACTCATTTTTACTTACCATAATTGTATGAACGACTAAACCTTCTTTTTCTTTGAAAAATATAAAATTATCTATCAAATGAAAAAAATCTTCATAACATACTATTAAATAAGATATAACCTCTTCTTTACAAAATAAATTTTGTCGATAATTTTCAAACAAAGACCGATAACTTGCTTCAAAAATCGGCGATATCTTCAACTCATCGGATGAAAAAACATGACGAATACCAAGTTGTAAATTGGAATCACTACAATTAGCTCTCAATCTGATTTTTACACCTTTACAATCTCTGAAATAAAAAAAATCCTGCTCTACTCGTAAGCATTGCGTATCGCTCGGATTTTGATAGATAATTGAATAATCGGCTTCGTTTTCGGGAATGATAAAATACAAAGTAGTATCAACACTGGTGTTTTTAAAAAAAATATTCGTTAAACTATCGTTGGAAGTAATGTGCAGTTTATTTTGTCCTTGAGATGAAAAATAAAGACAAAACAATAAAAATACGACTTCATATTTAATCCGATATTTCAACATCTTCCAATGGTGTATCAGCACCAACTTCTTTTCCAACCACTAAAGTGATTTTAGCTTGGTAAGGAATTTTTCTTCCCTCTTGAATTATTTTGCCTTTATAGCGTTGCTCTAAAACGGCATTGGGATATTTGCTCGGTTTATAAATCACTTGTCCTAACTCTAAATTATTAGCTTCCAACATATTCATTGCTTGACGAAGCGATAAGTCCAAAAGATTGGGCATCTCAACTTGAGGAGGAACCATCATAGTGATTGATAAATAGATTTTTCTTCCTTTTTTTATTTTCATTCCTACTTGCGGGTCTTGAGAAATAACAATTCCTCCCTTTAAATCCGGCATAAAAACCGAATCATTAATGGTCAATTTAAAGTTATGTTCGTTTTTGTTTTTCTCAAAATCTTCCAATTGCTCCAAACTATAGCCCGTAAAATCAGGCACTAAATATTCTTTTCCATGATTAGTGAAAAAACGGAGCATAAGCATAGCAAATAGCAGTATAAGCAAAGACAATGCAATGGCAAATAAAATGTCTTTTATTAAAGGATATTTTTTTAAAAATTTTTTAATCTCCATAATGTGTGAATTAAATCTTTATTAGTTGTTAAAAATTCATAGTATCATTTATAAATTGATGCTATCGTTTTTATTGTTGCAAAATTAACCTTTTTTACTATATCAATGGAAGAAAATTAGTTTATTTTTCTTTCATTTTTACTATCAATTAATGTTAAAACTTCGCTTAAAATTATATTTTTTAGAGTAAAAATATAAAACAAAAGTCGTTTATGCACAACGAAAATCATTTATATAGCTGTTTATCAACGTAAAATAAAATAAAATGTATTTTTATTTATTCGTGATTTTGAAAATAAAAAAAATATACCTTTGCAGATTGAATACTAATAATAAAAAAAATGAGCAGTAATAAAAAAGAAAAAGTAATATTTCCTATCAATGAGTACATTCATAAAATTGAAAAATTTTTTGATACTTATAAAAAACAATTCAACATTATTTCGTCCATCGTTTTAGTGATTATAGCTGCCTTGGTCGTCTATTTTGTATGGTATCAACCTCGACAAGAAGAGAGAGCAGAAGTTGCTATCTATAAAGCGGAACAATATTTTGCCCAAGATTCTTTTGCTTTAGCATTGAATGGCGATGGAATGCACGACGGTATTTTAGATGTTATTAGTAATTATGGCTTTACAAAAACCGGAAATCGAGCTAAATACATTGCCGGCATTTGTTATTTAAGAATAGGCGACTACGACAATGCCATCAAATATTTAAAAAAGTTTAAAGGAAAAGACAAATTAGTTGCCGTTCAAGCATTGGCTTCAATAGGAGATGCATATATGGAAAAAAATGATTTTAAAAATGCTTTATCCTATTACAAAAAAGCCGTTAACAAAAACCCTAATGATTTGCTTACTCCTTTGTATTTGTTGCGTACGGGTATGATTTGTGAGATGGAAAACAATTGGAAAGATGCTTTAAAATATTATGAACGTATTCAAAAAGAATATCCTATGTCCGAACAAGCAGGTGATATCGAAAAAAGGATAGAGTTTGTAAAAACCAAATTAGGAAAATAATTTACATGTCTATAAAAAAAGAAAAAAATCTTTCAAAGGTACATAGCGTATCACAACCTGCTATTCACGATAAACGAATCGGTATTGTTACCGCTGAATGGAATAAAGAAATTACACATGCTTTACGCGATGCTTGTGTAGAAACATTAATCAAAAATAATATAAAAAAAACAGATATCATACATGCAAATGCTCCCGGCAGTTTTGAATTACCATTTGTAGCCAAGCAATTAATCAATAGAGGTACCGATGCCGTTATTTGTTTAGGCTGCATTATTCAAGGCGAAACCCGTCATTTTGATTTTATTGCCGATGCTACTGCCAACGGCATTATGAATGTAGGTATATTAACCAATACGCCTGTTATTTTTGGAGTATTGACAACCAATACAATGGAACAAGCATTGGCACGTGCAGGAGGTAAACACGGCAACAAAGGCGTCGAAGCTGCTATGACTTGCTTGAAAATGTTAGAAATAGAATAAATCTTATTTTTTACTTTAGAAAAAACTAATCTGAATTCGTTTCATTCTATATATTTTCATGAAAACAAAAAATTTTTTTTTACTTATTTTATCTTGCTTTATCATCCTCTTATTTGCTTGCAAGCAAACTCCAAAAAAAGGAGGAGTTATCATTTCTTTTGATGATAATTACATTGATGAATGGTTTGAGTTCAGAGAAGTATTTAATCAATACCAAATAAAAGCTACTTTTTTCATTGCACATTCCTATTTACTTGATACCGATGACATACAAAAATTAAAAATATTAGAAAAAGAAGGACATGAAATCGGATGTCATGGATATTGCCATTTGAATTGTATGGATTACGTTGATTCGATAGATAAATATGTTGAAAATGAAATTATTCCTGCTGTACATCTATTAAAAAAACACGGATTTCAACTTCACTCTTTTGCTTATCCCTTCGGAACCTCAACCGATTTAATTGATTCTGTACTCCTAACCCATTTCTCCTATATACGGAAAGCTACCTATAATATTAATGATACAACTATCGATACCTATGATGATATTTTTGTGTCGGACAATACAACTCGTGTCAGCAATGCGATGGGAATGGACTATAACTACAATATATCTTTCGAAAATTTGGAAACGGCTTTAAAAAGAGCTGCCAATAACAATGAGATTTTAATTTTATATGCACATCAAATTAATAATTCCAAAAAAGATTACAGCATAGAACCGGCTTATTTGGAAAAAGTCTTTCAGTTATGCAATAAATACGGTCTGCAATCGATTAGAATGAAAGATATTGGAAGTTTCACTTTTAAATAAAAATCGTATGAAAATCGTTTTCATGGGGACTCCCGATTTTGCAAGCGGCATACTAAAAGCCATTTTGGAATCCGAAAAACATGATGTTTGTGCTGTTGTAACGGCTATAGACAAGCCGGCAGGTAGAGGAATGCAAACCATGAAATCGTCGGTTAAACAATTAGCCGAAAAACATCAATTAACACTACTTCAACCCGAAAAATTAAAAGACCCCGCCTTTGTCGAATGCTTGGAGTCCCTACATGCCGATTTGTTTGTTGTAGTTGCCTTTCGCATGTTACCGGAAGTGGTTTGGAAAATCCCTCCTAAGGGAACAATAAATCTACATGCTTCTCTGCTACCTCATTATCGCGGTGCGGCTCCCATCAATTGGGCGATTATTAATGGAGAAACAAAAACAGGAGTTACCACTTTTTTTATTAATGAGAAAATTGATGAAGGAAATATTATTTTTTCCGAAAAAACAAACATATTACCCGACGATAATGCCGGCAGCTTACACGATAAACTATTGCACTTAGGAGCAAAAGTTCTACTTAACACCTTAGAACAAATTGAAAACAACACTTATAAAGAACAAAAACAAATTTTATCTCCTCATCTGAAATTAGCACCTAAAATCTTTAAAAAAGATTGCCTCATTAATTGGAATTTAACCGCTACTGCCATTCATAATTTAATACGCGGATTATCGCCCTATCCCACTGCTTATACATTGTTTGCCGATAAAAACAAACATGAAAACATCATTAAAATTTTTAAAAGTAGCACAAATTTAGCTTCCCATCATCTTCCTCCCGGACTTATTGAAACCGATAACAAACAGTATTTACGCATAGCATGTAAAGACGGGTTTATTTATGTAGAGGAATTACAAATGAGTGGCAAAAAACGCATGGACATCAAGGAGTTTTTATTAGGAAATAAACTTATGCATTTAACACAATGTTTTTAACCGATTTTTTTAATAAATTAAAACTTTTTTATAAAAAGAATGCCAACTTAATATGGTTAGCAACAATTACCTTGATAGGAGCAATCACTCGTTTATATGGGATACTTGATTTGCCATTTACCGATGACGAACTCGGCGTTGAAGCACGCTTACATTATACTACTTTTTCGCAATTAATACAAGAAGGCGTTCTTTGTGAAGGACATCCTGCCGGAGTACAGGTTTTTATTTGGTATTGGTCGAAAATGGTGGGCTATTCGGAATTGGCGTTGCGTTTACCTTTTTTAATCCTTGGGATACTGTGCATTCCTTTGGCATACAAAGTCGCAAGCAAATGGTTTAACGAAAATGTAGGTTTATTTGTAGCTGCTTACTTTGCAACAAGTCAATATATGATTTTTCATAGTGTTGTTATTCGACCTTATATACCCGGACTTTTCTTTTCTTTATGTATGCTATGGTATTGGTCGAAACTGCTTTTCGATTCCGATTACCGATGGAAGAATATTTTTTTAATGGGTTTATTCGGGGCTTTGTGTGCTTATACACATCAATTTTCAATGTTTTTTGCGTTTCTATTAGGGCTTGCCGGTTTAATTATTGTCAATAAAAAATATTTTTGGAAATATTTAATCGCCTGTTTACTTGCCGTTGTTCTTTATATTCCTCATATTTCAATATTAATCCGACAAATACAAATAGGCGGCGTTGGCGGTCCCGACGGATGGTTGGGAAAACCGACTCCCGAATTTTTTATAGTATACCCTAAATATATTTTTCACTTTTCTCGCTATGTGTATATAACAGTAGCTTTTATTATAGGATTTTATGCTATTAAAAACATTCGACTTTTGAAATTGCTTTGGAAAAAACAACTTCTTGCCTTGCTGTTGTTCCTTATCCCTTTGCTAACCGCTTATTTTTATTCCATTTATGTTAATCCCGTTCTACAATTTAATATACTTATCTTTTCTTTTCCTTTTTTATTATTACTCTTATTCTCAATGATTGATGACAAGCCCGACATTTTAAAAAAAGGATTACTCTTGTTGTTGATGGTTAGCATGCTATACAGCTTAATCTATCAACGTAAACATTACGAATTAATGAACCGGCAGTGGTTTGAATTATCGGTAAAAAAAGCCATAGAATGTAAAAAAACTTACGGCGAACAAAATGTCAGCATAATGTTGTGTATGGAAAAGCCATTCCTAAATTATTACGAACGTAAATATAATGAAAGCATTAAGAATCTTGTTTACGTTGAAACTCCTTTTACGAATAAAGCATTTCATGCCTTAGTTGAACAACAACAAAGCGACTATGTGCTTGCCGGAAATTTATCGGACTTGCAACTTTTGATGATAAAAGAAAAATATCCCTATCTATTATATTGCGAAAAATGTTTTACAACGGAAATTCTCTTGTTTTCGAAACATCCTTCGCCGCAACAAATTAACTATACGCCCCTTTATAATTTTAATCTTTCTTTTGATAGCATTGGCGATATTTCAAAAAAAGAATACTTTATGATTGATGAATTTCCTTTTTTAAAAATCAACGACTCTCGTTTTACATTACTAATAGCAACTGTTGAATATATTAATGAAGACACGAATGCCAACTTTCACCTTGTCATAGAAACTTATTTCAAACAACAATTGATAGAATGGCGTCCCATCGACACCAAAAATATCAGCCGCAATGTAAATGAAAAACATTTTCTATATATTCCTTTACGCTATGAGTTGTTGTTCAAAAACAGCCGAAAAATGAAAGATGTATATGTGAAAATTTTTCTGTGGAATCCCGACAAAACAAAAGCAGTAAAACCTCTAAACGCTTCTGTTACTGCTTATAAAGACAATGAATTTATCTACGGTTTAGTGGAATGCTTGCAATAAAAAAAATTACGAATCATATATTAATTTTTTATACTTTTGCAGATATTAATTAAAAGGGGCATTAGCTCATTTGGCTAGAGCGTTTGACTGGCAGTCAAAAGGTGACGAGTTCGATTCTCGTATGCTCCACTTCTCAAAAAAAACATCGTTTAAAAGTTTTAAACTTCTAATAATGAACATAGAAGATGTTATAGAATCGCAAAACACTAAAGATTTGCACCTTGTTGCTTCCCAATTTTGTACTTTTATTGAAAAAATACAACCCTTTCAACAACAAGATGCTATGGAATATTTAATTAAAATTATTCCATTATTATACATTAAAGGCATTCTAATTCCTCACTTCGAATTTGATGAAGAAGAAAATATGGCAATTCGTCTTTTGACAGAAGAAGAATACGAAATAGCGTATTTAGCCATCAAAGAAAAATTTGATACTTATAACTATTTTGAATTCTTTAATCAGTCTATTAATCAAGTAGAATCAATTGACTTATCAGAATTAATTGCCGATTTATATCAAGACTTAAAAGACTTTGTTCTCTTTTTCAATCAAAATACTTTTCGCTCTCAAAGTGCGGCACTTTGGTTGTGCAGAGTTAATTTTTATGAACGATGGGGAAAAATCATAACGCAACTGCTGGCTTATCTTCATCCCTTACTTTTCCCTTCACAAGTCAATGATTATTAAATAAAAACAATAACACTACAATGAAAAGATTATTAATTTTAATTTTTATCGGATTACAATTTTTCACGTTTGCACAAACAGACACCCTCAATCGTACCGATAAATTCGGGAAAAAATACGGCTATTGGAAAAAATACAACAAACAAAACAAACTCGACTATGAAGGTACGTTTTTTAACGGCGAACCCGTTGGAAAATTTATTTACTATCACGACAACGGCAGAATTAAAAACATATCGTATTACACGCCTAACTCCCCTGTTGTTAACACAACTATGTTTCACGAAAACGGCAAAAAATTAGCCGAAGGCGATTTCTATAACCGAAAAAAAGACGGCAAATGGCTAATTTACAGCTCTACCGGAAAATTAGTGGCGGAAGAAAATTTTGTGAAAGGCAAAAAAAACGGCGTTTCTAAAATCTATTCTCCTCAAGATGAAACTTTATTGGAAGAAGTCAATTGGTTGGATGACAAAAAAAACGGAGTAAGTATTAACTATTTCACAACGGGAAAAATCCGTATGAAAATGTTCTACAACCTCGATAAAATGCACGGCAGTTTTGAAAATTATTACGAAAATGGGAAAATAAAAACAAAAGGACAATATGCAAAAAATTTCCGTGAAGGCAAATGGGTTTCTTACGACGAAAAAGGAAGAGAACTAAAAATCGAATACTTCAAACGTGGAAGAACCAATCTTTTACTATTAGGATTCCGTACCGAAAAAGAATGGAAATTAATCAATGTTAACAAAATAGCTTATTTTTATCAAAAAAATCCAAGAATCGTTATTGTTCAACTGCACGATTCGACTCAAATAGCCGTTGCGGATGATTTGTTACGTATTGCCACTTGCACTACGCAAGAATATTTTATTTTCCTCAACGAAACGGTATTGTCTTCGTACGAAGCCATTAAAAAACTTATCCCAAGTAAAAATAATAGCAACCAAGCCAAAGTAATACTCTCTATTCAACCGCCTTTTGATGTGATAACTCACGATAATTATTATGATTTACTAAAAACCATTGTCCATCCTAAACGTCCTAAATTAGAATGAGAAAAAAACGTATCTTATTGGCAATGAGTGGCGGAATCGACAGTACTGTCAGTGCCCTTCTTCTTTTACAACAAGGTTATGAGTTGATAGGCATTACTTTACGCACCTACGATTCCACTTCGACGAAAGACACGGAAAAAGAAAAAGGTTGTTGTAGTGCGGATTCGCTTTTTGAAGCAAAAAAAATGGCTGATAAATTAGGATTTCAACACCATATAGTAGATGTTCGTGAACAATTTAACGACATTGTTATTAACAATTTCATAGCCGAATATTTACACGGTCGTACCCCTAATCCATGCATTCTTTGCAACTCACACATCAAATGGAAAGCCTTATTGCAATTAGCCTATCAGTATGATTGCGAAATGATTGCTACAGGACATTATGCACGCATAAAACAAGTCAACAATCGCTTTTTTATACAAAAAGGACAAGATACAATCAAAGATCAAAGTTATTTTTTATGGGCATTATCGCAAGAAGAACTTGCCCACACGATTTTTCCCTTAGGACATCTCACAAAAACCGAAGTGCGAAAAATAGCCTATGATTTAGGCTATGAAAAATTATCGCAAAAAAAAGAAAGTCAAGAAATTTGCTTTATTCCCGACAATGACTATCGTCATTTTCTATCAACACATGTAAAAGATTTCAAAGAAATATACAAAGAAGGACATTTTATTGACAAGGAAGGGAATAGCTTAGGAAAACACCGAGGATATCCCCATTATACCATCGGACAACGCAAGGGCTTGCAAGTTGCTTTTGGAAAACCTAAATACGTCTGTGCCATTGATATAGAAAAAAATACGCTTACTCTTGGGGATAAGGAAGATTTGCTGTCCTCTCAATTAAAAATAAAAGAGGTAAATTTTCATAAGTACGATTCCATCCCTGCCAATTTTCAAGCCGAAGTAAAAATACGCTATCACGACAAAGGACATTTGGCAACCATAGTGCAAGAAAACAATGAATTAACTATTCATTGTTCGCAACCTGTCGAAGCCGTTACCCCCGGACAATCAGCCGTAATTTACGAAAACGACGATGTAATAGCAGGTGGTTTTATCCTATAAATATTATGAACCGCTACTCTACCCTTCTTTTTTAATTAAAATAATGATTATTTTTGCAGAAAAAAACAAAATCCCTTGACAAATAAACAAGAAAATTTAACAATAGAAGAAGCTGCAAAAATAGCGAACGTTACAACAGCTACTATTCGTAATTGGATAAAAACGAATCATATTAACCCGTCAAAAAAAGGCGGAATTGTACAAGCGTCGTTCAATGCGTTTATGCAAGATATTGTAGGGAAAAAAAAGCTAACCTCAAGAGCCAATAAATTACTGAAAGACAAACATAATCATACGGAAATCACACAAAAAATAAAACAATTACTACAACAAAACGATACTAAAAACATAGGCGACACCTACGAAAATTTACTTTCCAACTCCTACCGCAACAAAGAAGGCATTTATTATACCCCTGCTTGGATTATCAACGATATGTTGAAAAACCTAAAAATCAACGATAATTTTATGTTTTTAGACCCTTGCTGCGGTTCGGGAAATTTTATTATAGAAGCCTTAAAATTAGGCGTTTCACCTGAAAATATTTACGGATTCGATACCGACGAAAATGCCGTTTCTATCACAAAACAACGGATAAAAAAAGAATTCGGACTTGAAATGCCGCATATCAAAGTAGGCGATTTTTTAACGGAAGTCAATCAACTCAAAGAACGACAAATTGTTTTTGACGGAATATTTACCAATCCGCCTTGGGGAAAAAAATTTGACAAAACAATAAAAAAACAATTGGCTCATATTTTCGATTGCGGCAACAGTTTAGATACCACCTCTTTGTTTATGGCAGCAAGTTTATCTATCCTCAAACAAAATGGAACACTCGGATTTTTAGTACAAGAAGCATTTTTTAATATCAGCAATTTCGAATACATTCGAAAAAAAATTATCGCCCTTCGGATTCTGCGTTTTGTAGATTACGGAAAAGCATTTAAAGGACTGATAACAAAAGCACAAGCTATCATTGTCAAGAATGAAAAAGCAAAAAATAACAGCCAAATAGAATGTTGTTTTGGAAATACCACTTACCGACGAAGCCTTGTTTCTTTTAAAAACAATCCGAAAACTATTTTTAATTTTTGGACTAATAAAAGTGAAAATCAAGTAATTAATAAACTATATGCTGCAAAACATATCACTTTAAAAAATAAAGCTCAATGGGCAATCGGTATTGTTACCGGCAACAACCGGCAATTTTGCAGTTCCGTTCAAAAAGAAGGTTATATCCCCGCTTTTAAAGGAAGCGATATCCGTAAAAAGGGGTTGAAAAATCCAAGTATTTTTATTTCAGCGAATTTTAAAAACTTTCAACAAGTAGCTCCTTTACCAATGTATCAAGCAAAAGAAAAACTCATTTATAAGTTTATTTCTTCCGATTTATGCTTTTATAACGACACACAACAGCGATATGTTATCAACAGTGCCAACATTCTTATTCCTGATAATCTGGGAATAAGCAACTATCAATTAGCTATGTTGTTGAACAGCGAAATCATTAATTGGTTATTCAAACAATTGTTTTCGACACATAAGATTTTACGCAGCGATTTAGAAATTCTTCCCCTACACACCGACTATTTTTCACATTATACCGAGTTCTCGGAAGCAAGTTATTTGGATTACCTACATATCGAAAAAACAAAAAACGGAAGCTATCGAGTAAAAAAATAATATGTGTCAACTTTTTTAGGACACGACACAGTCAATTCTAAATTTTTAACCGCAAAAAATATCCCGCTCATTTCGACAGGTTCAATGTGCAGTTCGGTTGCTAAGCGTAGTCGAAGCGTCTCTATCGCCTCTACTTACTTTTTTCTATTTCAATATCTAAAGTAATCGTATCCGACAGTTCAACCTGTTGTTCGGATGTAAAATTATCGATTAATTCTAAACGATTACACAAAGTTTCGGAACAAATATAGGTTTTAAACGAATGTAAAACATTCTCCATTTCAGGATGATAAGACAAACGAACATCAATTTTATCAACCACATCAAAATCGCTTTCTTTACGAATATTTTGAATGCGATTGACCAATTCGCGTGCAATTCCTTCGTAGCGAAGTTGCTCGTCAATAGTAATATCAAGAGCAACAGTAATGGCATCTTCGTTAGCAACTATCCAACCGGGTATATCGTCGGTAACAATTTCCACATCCGAAAGACAAATAGTAATGTTTTGATTTTCAACAGTCAGATTGATTTCTTTTTCGTTTTCAATACGGGTAATATCATTTTGCGAAAAATTAGCAATAGCCTCTGCAATTGCTTTCATCATTTTGCCGTATTTCGGTCCCAATGTTTTGAAATTGGGTTTTATTTTCTTAACCAAAATATTATTGTCATCGCTTAGGAACTCTATTTCTTTAATATTGACTTCCGACATAATTAATTCTTTTACCGCCTCAATTTGCTGTTGTGTTTGCGGCGAAATAATAGGAATAATAATCCGTGAAAGCGGTTGTCTTACTTTGATATTATTACGTTTACGCAACGAAAGCACCATAGACGATATTTGCTGTGCCAATTGCATTTGTTTTTCCAAATTACTGTTGATGTGTTTTTTATCCGCTATCGGGAAATCACTCAGATGCACCGATTCAGCCTTGTTCTTTTTAGTAACGCTATTCAAATCACGATAAAGTTGTTCGGCAAAGAAAGGTGCTATCGGTGCTATTAATTGCGACAAGACCTCTAAACAGGTATAAAGAGTTTGATAGGCGGAAATTTTGTCCTCGTTGTATTCGCCTTTCCAAAAACGCCTGCGGCTTAAACGCACATACCAATTGCTCAGGTACACATCAACAAAATATTGTATTAATCTGCCTGCTTTAGTCGGCTCATAATCTGCATAATACTCATCTACCTTGTTGATAAGTGTATTCAATTCCGACACTATCCATTGGTCAATTTCGGGACGTTGCTTTAATGGAATATCCGCTTCTTGATAAGTAAATTTATCAATATTGGCATACAAAGCAAAAAAGCTATAGGTATTGTACAAAGTTCCAAAAAATTTACGTCTTACCTCATCAATTCCATCTATATCGAATTTCAGATTTTCCCATGGTTGTGTATTGGTAATCATATACCAACGGGTTGCATCGGGACCGTATTTTTCTAAAGTTTCAAAAGGGTCTACTGCATTTCCCAATCGTTTCGACATTTTATTTCCATTTTTATCTAAAACCAATCCATTGGAAATCACATTTTTATAAGAAACGGAATCGGATATAATGGTTGCAATTGCATGAAGCGTAAAAAACCATCCGCGAGTTTGGTCAACTCCTTCAGCAATAAAATCAGCGGGAAAAACTTTGGAAATATCATTGCGAGGATAAAAATATTGTGCATAAGGCATAGCCCCACTATCAAACCATACATCAATTAAATCGAGTTCTCGCATCATCTTTTTCCCTGAAGGCGATACTAAAACGACATGGTCGATATAAGGACGATGTAAATCAAATTTATTATAGTCTTCCGATTGATAAGGATTTTCTTTCATAAATCCGGCGGCGACTGCTTTGTCAATTTCTTGACGTAATTGAGCTACCGATTCAATACAAATTTCTTCGCTCCCATCTTCCGTACGCCAAATAGGAAGTGGTGTTCCCCAATAACGAGTGCGTGAAAGGTTCCAATCTACCAAATTTTCCAACCAATTACCAAAGCGACCGCTTCCTGTAGATTCGGGTTTCCATCGAATGGTTTTATTCAAAGCTATCATTCGCTCTTTGACAGCCGTTGTACGAATAAACCAACTATCTAAAGGATAATATAATATGGGTTTATCGGTTCTCCAACAATGCGGATAATTGTGGGTATGTTTTTCGATTTTAAAGGCTAAATTTTGTTGCTTTAACATCACACAAATATCTATGTCCAAATTGTCTTCTTTTGCCTCCGTATCGTATTCGTTTTTGACATAACGCCCTGCAAAATCTTTGTACAACGCTACATTAACTTGATTTTTAACAAAATCCGAATGCAAATCTTCAATACGATAAAATTTTCCTGTTTTATCTACCATCGGTTGGCGTTTTCCATCTCTATCAATCATAAAAAGAGGCGGTACGTTTGCTTGTTTTGCCACACGGTCGTCATCGGCACCAAAAGTAGGTGCTATGTGTACAATTCCCGTTCCATCTTCGGTGGTAACATAATCGCCGGCAATGAGTCTGAAAGCTCCTTTTCCGGGATTGACCCAAGGTATTAGTTGTTCGTATTCTAAACCTAGTAATTTTTCTCCTTTGCACTCAGCTACAACTTGATATGGAATGTTTTTATCGCCCAAACGATAATCATCGAAAGAAAGATTTTTATTTTTTTCCGAAAAATAAGCCGGCAATAACGCCTTTGCCAAAATAACCATAATAGGATTGCCCGAATAAGCATTAAAAGTACGCACCAACACATAATCGATTGTCGGTCCTATAGCCAATGCGGTATTAGACGGCAAAGTCCAAGGTGTTGTCGTCCATGCTAATACATAAACATTGTCCGGCATTTCTCCCGATAATCCCCAAGGACAAGTTTTCAGATAATTTTGTTGTTTCGACAAACGAAATTGAGCTACTACCGTAGTGTCTTTCACATCACGATAACAGCCGGGCATATTCAGTTCGTGAGAGCTAAGTCCTGTTCCTGCAGCAGGTGAATACGGTTGAATGGTGTAGCCTTTGTATAACAATCCTTTTTTATACATTTGGGCTAATAAGTACCATAATGTTTCAATGTATTCATTTTCAAAAGTAATATAAGGATTTTCCAAATCAACCCAATATCCCATTTTTACCGTCAAGTCGTCCCACAAGTTTTTGTATTTCATTACCTCTTTACGGCATGCTTGATTGTATTCATCAACGGATATTTTTGTTCCTATATCTTCTTTCGTAATTCCTAAACTTTGTTCGACAGCCAACTCAATAGGAAGTCCATGCGTATCCCATCCTGCTTTACGTTCAACATAAAAGCCTTTTTGTGTTTTATATCGACAAAAAATATCTTTTATCGCCCGCGCCATTACGTGATGAATGCCCGGTTTTCCATTGGCGGAAGGAGGTCCTTCGTAAAAAATAAAAGGAATTTTTCCTTCACGAATAGCAAGACTTTGGCGAAAAATATTGTTTTCTTCCCAATATTTTAACACATTATTGCTTAATTCAACAAGGTTAAGATTCTTATATTCAGCGTATTTATTAGTCATAAAAGATAATAAAATATAATTTTAATTTAGCTTGCAAAGGTACAAAATTATTAAAGAATAACAAAAATTTTTTTATGCTTTTTATTTATTAAGCTATGATAAAAAAAGTCCTTACGGATAAGGACCTTTTTTTTACAAAACCGAAAAATGTTTTTATTCATTAATTGTGCAACGGAATTCTTGTTTTATAAAAAGATCTCCAAACAAAAATCAATCCTATCAACAAGAAAACTCCTCCAATAATCATTGTGTAATCAAATCCATCGGTAGCAGCAATTTTCATTTTTATTGCAATTTCAACTGCCAATAATCCGAACAATGTTGAAAACTTGATAATCGGATTAAGAGATACGGAAGAAGTATCTTTAAACGGGTCTCCTACCGTATCGCCTACAATAACAGCATCATGCAAGTCCGTTCCTTTTTCTTTCATATCAACTTCCACGTATTTTTTAGCATTATCCCATGCACCGCCCGCATTTGCCATAAAAATTGCTTGGAACAATCCGAAAACAGCAATAGACACCAAATAAGCAATAAAAAAGTATGGGTCGAAAAATGCGAAAGCCAATGTAAGGGTCATTAAAGCCAAGAATATATTCCACATTCCTTTTTGAGCATACTCAGTACATATTTTTACTACAGATTTAGAGTCTTCGATATCTGCCGCCGCTTTATTTAAATTAAAGTTCTTTTTAATAAAATCAACTGCTTTATAAGCTCCTGTGGTAACCGCTTGCATAGACGAACCGCTGAACCAAAAAATAACGGCTCCGCCACAAATAAACCCAAGTATAATAGGTGCACTTGTAAGACTTAACGGATTAAATGCTTCTACCATATTAGGAAACAGTAAGTGTTGTACATTTTCCAATAAAAGGATAATGGAAAATATCATTGTCGTAGCTCCGACTACTGCCGTTCCAATCAATACGGGTTTGGCTGTTGCTTTGAAAGTATTTCCTGCCGCATCATTGGCTTCGAGATAATGTTTTCCTTCTTCAAAATTAGGCTCAAATCCGAAATCTTTTTTAATTTCTTCGCTAATATTAGGAATTTGCTCTATTTGTGATAATTCAAAAATAGATTGAGCATTATCGGTTACAGGTCCGTAACTATCGACAGCAATGGTAACAGGTCCCATGCAAAGGAATCCGAAAGCTACCATACCAAAAGCAAAAATAGAAGCATGCGGTCCCATGATTTCAGCAAGTCCTGCTTGACTGATAAAATAAGCTATTGTCATTAAACCCACTATCAGCAATCCTTTCCAGAAAGCACTGAAATAACCGGCAATAAGTCCGGAAAGTATGGTCAACGAAGAACCTCCTTCTTTTGATGCCGTAACAATTTCATGCACATGAGCCGATTTAGAACTTGTAAATTTCTTTGTAAATTCCGGAATAAGAACGGCTGCAAGTGTTCCGCAACTGATAATAGCTGCCATTTTCCACCATAAGCTAGGATCATCAAGATCGCCTATTAACATATAACTCATTATAAAACAGGTTAAAATACTCAATGTGGCAGCAATCCATATTAATCGTGTTAACGGTTGTTCAAAATCAAAAAATTTCAATCCTCTGTATTTTCTTTTCGAAATCGCTTGATTAATAAAATAAGCTACTCCGGACATAATGTCCATTAAAAAACGCATAGCAAATATCCATACGATAAGTTTTGCTTGTATATCTACGTCTTTTACTGCCAACGAAATAAAAGAAATCAAAGCCACTCCGGTAACACCATAGGTTTCGAATCCATCAGCAGTAGGTCCAACGCTATCGCCTGCATTATCGCCTGTACAGTCGGCTATTACACCGGGATTACGTGGGTCGTCTTCTTTTACTTTAAAAACTATTTTCATTAAATCGGAACCTATATCTGCGATTTTGGTAAAAATCCCTCCTGCAATACGTAAAGCCGATGCTCCTAAAGATTCGCCTATTGCAAATCCAAGGAAGCAATAACCTACGATGTCGCGAGGAACAAATAATAAGATGACGACCATCATTACCAATTCGAGCGAGATAAGAAACAAGCCTACACTCATTCCCGAACGAAGAGGAATATTGACGACATCCCACGGATTTCCTTTTAGTGCAGCAAATGCAGTTCGTGAATTGGCAAAAGTGTTAATCCGAATTCCATACCAAGCGACAGAATAAGAACCCAGCATGCCTATAACGGAAAACAAAAGCACTAAAGCAATAACCGAAAAACCTTCTCCTTGAAGCCCTACAAAATAATAAGCCATTAAAGCTCCTATAATAATGAAAAGATAAATTAAAAATTTCCCTTGCTGAATCAAATAGGTACTACATGTTTTATAAATTGTACCGGCTACTTCCAACATTGATTGATGTGCAGGTAATTTTTTAATTTGATGTCTTAGAAAAAGACTGATACTTAAAGTACCTAGTATCACAAGCGCTCCATAAAGCATCAAATACCAGCCATTTATTCCTCCAAAAAACTTAAAAGTACTTGCGTGAAGGTCGGGAATAGGCAAATCGGCTTCACTTGCAAAAGTCAAAACGGGTAGCATTGCTAATGCTAACATTGTCATTATTTTTTTAATATCTATTCTCATACGTTTAAATTTATATGTGTTGATTAACAAATTATTATCGTTTAAATTGTATATAAAATAAGATTGCAAAGTTATACTTTTTTTTGTTTTACCATAATCAATTTTATCATTATTTATTAAATATTAACATGCTTAATTTATCTTTGGCAAACATCTCGTTAGCAAGTTCAAGTAAATCAGAGGCTGTAATGTCTTCTATTTGTTTTACGATATCGGCAATTGTATCAACCTCTTCGTACAACAGATGAGTTCGTGCAATGGATAACATTTCCGTCATATTCGATTCGTGAGCTATGTATGTTTGTCCAATAAGCTGTTGTTTAGCTCTTTGCAATTGCAATATTCCTAATTTATGCCTTTGTAATTTATCCATTTCCTTAAAAATGAGCTGAATACTTTTGTCTATTATTTTCGGGTCGGAAGCAGCATAAACAGAAAATAAACCTACATCACTTAGCGAGGCGTAAGATGATTCTATGGTATAAACATAACCGTTTTTTTCTCTGATAGCCATATTCAATAAGGAACTCGAACCGGGTCCGCCCAAAATATTATTCAACAAAACGGCTGTTTTGTTTTTAGTTTCATTGTAATGAGGCAAAACCTGCCCAATCATTACATGCGATTGCAATCCATTGTGTTTTCTTATCCGTTGTTGTGTGCTAAAATTATTAAAAACAAGCCGATTATAGTTACGCTTATTTTCTGCTACAACACCAAGATGTTTTTGAATTAATTTGACACACTTTTTAAAGTCCACATTTCCAACTATTGCCACTACCATTTGATCGGTATGATACGTACGTTTTAAAAATGCTTTAATTTTTTCTTTATTAAAACTTTTCACACTCTTAATTGTCCCTAAAATATTGGTTCCTAATGTGTGTCCTTCGAAGACCAAGTTCTCAAATTCATCAAAAATCAATTCGGAAGGATTGTCTTTATAAGATTTTATTTCTTCTATCACTACGTCTTTTTCAACGGCTATATCTTTTTCGTGGAAGGCAGAATTAAAAACTATATCCGTCAGTATTTCAATAGCTCTATCAATATAGCTGTTCATAACCGAAGCATAAAAAAAGGTTTCTTCTTTCGTTGTATAAGCGTTCAAATCGCCTCCGACATTTTCGAGATAAGACAATACCTGATAAGTATTTCTCTTTTTTGTTCCTTTAAAAATAATATGTTCGATAAAATGAGCTAAACCGTTTTCATTTTCCAATTCATCGCGTGTTCCCGTATTAACAGCTATTCCAATATGGGTAACGGCAGATTGCACCTGCTTGTGAATAATCTTAATTCCATTGGATAACTGATGGTAATTATATGATTCTTGATACATTATGCCGTTCTAATATAATTTTATCCACTCGTAAGTATTGCCGCAATGCTCTAAAAATCGCACAAAATCGGAAGTGGCAATAAACAAAGAAGCTGTATTGATACAAGGATGAAAACTTAATTTTTCAGTGAAACGTAAATTTTCATCTATAAATAAATGCACATGTTTCGTCGTATCGTTAATCAATCCAAAAGGTGTTACCGAGCCGGGAGTTAACCCAAGATATTGCTGCAAACGTTTTTCGGAAGCAAAACTTAATTTCCCTTGACCTAATTGTTTTTCAATAGAATGAATATCCATATCCTTATCACAATCGAGTATTACAAGGAAATGCTTATTTCCTTTATGATTCCTAAAAAACAAATTTTTACAGTGCTTTGCATCATGTCCCTTCCAAAATTGTTTGGCTATTTCGATGGTCGGTGCGGGAGGATGTGCTATGTATTGATAGTTTATATTCAAATTATCAAGCAATTGATATAATTTTGGGTCTCCGTTCATGTGTTTTTATACCTTTTTCGTTTTATTTTTAATGATTTGCAAAAGTATATAAATAATAGTAAACAAGCAATTAGCAATAAGCATTTTAATTAAAAAAACAGATTTACAATATCTTAAATTATTTAATTTTATTACAACTCTCGACTAAAAAGAAACAAATAAAAATATATTTTTCTTCCTTTGCTTACCCCTTTTTTTTCATCTTTTTTTAATTTTTATTGATTGAGGTGATATTTTTTTATTGTTTTTTAAATTCTATTTTTTTGAAGTTTTCACTTTTAGAAAATAGTTTTATTTTTATATTTCTTTATTACAGCATAATGAGAGTTTATTTATTAACAATTTTTTGTTAATAAATAAATTTTAAAATAAGTATTTGTATTATTAAATATTATCTACCTTTGTAAAAAATAAAATTTCATAGAGATGATATGAAATTAGAAGATTTACAATCTAAAATTCCTAGTTATGGCACAGTTAAAGGTATCAATCCTTCTAATAGTGGTTATTATAACCCTAAATAATAGTTCAATAATGGCACAGAATAGCTGTTTTAAACAAGATACTATTTTTTTAGAATACAGTGATTTTAAAATACTTGCTAATGATACATTTCATTTGGATATTGAAATTACTCAAGTAAAAAAAATCAAAGAAATAATCAAAGAAAAGAATCCTATATTTTGTTTTTATATTCAGGAGCAAAAATATATAGCGAAAGGGAATGATATTTTACAATCTTCTGTACCTGAAAATTGTAATTGTTTTTATCCAATCGATAACGAAGGGAATGTTATTTTATTTAAAAATAAATTATCTCTTATAAAAATTGAGGGTAATACATGGTAGTATCGGTAGTGTACCATTTTATGCTTTTTAAAATAAAAACGAGAATAAATGATAGAAAAAAGAGTGAGCAATAGAAATCAAAACAACATGGGCGAAATCACCAAATCCACCCGTGCCTATGCTTTACCTACCCAAGCTCAACCCATAGCATTAAGCACCGAGTTTACCTACGATAGTTGGGGGCGTATGTTGCAAATCGTTTATCCCGATGGTGAAATACTAAATTACGGTTATGACAGAGGCGGACAGTTAAAAAGTATGCAAGGAGTTAAAGATAGTTGTACTTATAATTATTTAATAGACCAAAAATACGATAAATTCGGTGCCAAGACCGAAATGGCTTACGGAAATTATATGGTAACCAAATATATGTATAACCCCTTGAATTTACGTTTGGATAGTTTGGTTGCTTCTTTACAGTCGAATAATTATTTTTCGATGGGTTACCGTTACGATGCCAAAGGCAATGTAACGCAATTACATTCCAAGTATAGTTGCTTTAACGGCAACAATCCTATAACGCAGACCTTTGTTTACG
>JAAYQB010000127.1 GCA_012519525.1 Bacteroidales bacterium
AAGGATGATGAACAAATGGAAATCATCTTTTTTGCTCTTTTTTCAAAAATTATTTCTATCAATTTTCAACCTTATTTTCATACAAAGACAAAATAAATTGGCTTTTTAAGGGTCGACTATTTAATAAATTACATTAATATTTGATTTTGCAAAGATACAGTTTTTTTATAATCAACAAATAAAAAAAACAATACATTTTTCCAAAAATTAACGTTCGTTTAAACAAAGTATTATAAATAAAACACTTACAAATATGGGTAGTTGAAAAAAAAATACTATTTTTGATTTTGCCAACTTAATTAACTACATCCCAAACTTTTAACTATTCAGCAAAAAAAATAAATTTAGTTTAATAAAGCAGTTCTACAAAATAGCTATTGCTTATAAAAGTTGCCGACTTTCGTAAATACTGTTTCAAAATCATCGTCAACTTGTTTGGATACTCCATAAGGTGAAGGAAAAGGATTTTCGTGAGTATATTTTCTATCAAAATCCAATTCATCGACTTGAATATCAATATCACGATACGCTCCTTTAAGCGTATTTATCACTTCAAAAGAAGGGACAACCTTATCTTTTTGAAGCGTTATGGCATAAATATCATTTGCATGCTTTTTCAACATTTCTTCTCTAAACAATCTACCTTTTTGATAATCAAGCATTGAGTAAAAAATCTTTCCTTCTAAATGATCTTCTAACATATAGTGCTTTAATAAATTATCTTTTTGCAAAAACGCATCCAAATGCTCCACTAAAAACGAATACAATGCAACGCTTGCTTCACTGTCAAGGATATATTTTGAAACCGACGATAATCGGTTAAATGTTGCACCACTACAAAATAAACAGACCTTTGTTTTTGGAAAATAATTTTTATAATCGGTCAATTTCAAAATGAGGGCAAGAAAACCTCCTATTGAATAGGCAAATATATCAAATTCAAAATCTTTATGGATATAAGGATGTCTCCCCTCTTTACAATCTTCAATAAACTGAATCACATCATAATAAGTCTGCAAACCGGACCATATAAAACGTTGCGGCATAGAGTGCAAACGCATACTTATAGCGACATTGGATAAGGTAGAGTCTACAATATTAGGATATCTTTTTTTTCTGCTTTCACTTAGTTTATACATCTCTCTCGCATTGCTCCATGTTTTTGGTGCTCGCTGCATGTGAAAAGCTATGGGGAATAAAACGACACTACTTCCCGTTCGTTCACAAATTGTTTTTGCCCAAGGAATGTATTTGTCCCAATTTTTCTCATTGAATCCATGGAAAAGAAATGTGATTTTTTTCGTGTTTTCCGTTTTTTCGGGTACTATTATCTGATAGTTAAACGATTTATTTTCTTCAACATCAATATCTTTCACACACATACTGTCTTCGCAGGTACCAATATCGGTGTGAAAAAGATAATTGCTTCTTAAATCTATGCCGTGTTTTACACAATAATAGTCGGAAACACCTGTCAATATCTTATAGGATAAAGATTTAAATGGGTATTCTTTTAATTCGGTTTTATTACTCATATACTTTTACAAAAACTTATCTTTATTATATATATACTTCTATTATTTAATTGAAAACTTCACATAAATACTTGAAGTAAGTTTAATTTTTTGAAATTGAATTTCAGTTTCTTTGTTGTCATAGACTTTTTTCAAACTTGATACTACATTTCTTGATGCCATAACTTGAATCTCCGAACCGAAAATTGTCTGCGGATTTTCTGTTATTATCAGGGGTTTCCCTGTCTGCTCGCCAATTGCGGTCAACAAATAGTCTGCTTTGTCCTTTGCAGCTTTTATAGCCAAAATTCTAACTTCTTTTCTTAAACTGTCAATTTTCGAGTGATTTACTTTGGAAATAAATGCATCGGTAATTTCTAATTTTTCAAGTTCTTGAAACATTCGTCCAAGTTCGATAGCATTCTTTACTTTTAAAGTATACTCTTTTTTTGTTAACACATCTTTCTTTTTCCATCGTACTGTTACATAGTCAGCATTTACGTCCGACAAATAAAGGTTGCTCAAATCAATATCCAGCGACTTTACAGCATTTTTCAATTTTTCTTCTTGTTCTTCAATGCTTATTTTTACTTTGTCCACATACTTTTCAACTATAACGATGCGAATAAAGATTTCGTCGGGAATAACTTCTTTTTCAGCCATTCCTATTACTTCAATATAGGGAAGTTCTTCTATTTTTGTTGTATTAATTTGTCCGAAACTCAATAAGGTCGTTGAAAAAAACGCCATTATTACAATCTGTTTTATTTTATTTATCTTCTTCATTTTTTATAGATTATTAAATGTACGTAACTATTATGCAAAAATAATATTTTTCATTTTTATATTCAACATTATCGTAACTCGAAATTTGTTCCGAGATACACTCTGCGTACTGCTTCGTCATTGGCAAGTTCTTCGGGCGTTCCTTCTCTAAACACTTTTCCTTCTAACAACAAATAGGCTTGATTAGTAATGGCAAGCGTTTCGTGAACGTTGTGATCGGTAATCAGAATCCCTATGTTTTTATCTTTTAACTTATAGACTATCTGTTGAATATCTTCAACTGCAATGGGGTCAACACCAGCAAAAGGTTCGTCTAAGAGTATAAATTTCGGATTACTTGCCAAAGAGCGGGCAATTTCCGTTCTTCGACGCTCACCTCCCGACAATTGTATCCCTTTGCTTTTTCTTATTCGCTGCAACCCAAACTCTTCCAATAAACTTTCTAATTTTTCTTTTTGTTCATTACGCGATAATTTGGTAAATTGCAAGACTGCTTTTAAATTGTCTTCAACGGATAATTGACGGAAAACAGATGCCTCTTGTGCCAAATAACCTATACCGATACGTGCCCGTTTATACATTGGCAAATGAGTAATTTCCTTATCATTAATAAATATTTTTCCCGCCAATGGCTTAATGAGTCCTACTATCATATAAAAAGAAGTCGTTTTTCCGGCTCCGTTAGGACCCAATAGACCCACTATCTCACCCTGTTTTACTTGTATACTTACATCGTTAACAACCGTGCGATTATGGTATTTTTTAAAAAGACCTTCGGTACGTAAAATATCTGCGTTTTCCATTTTATTTAAACAATTTAAAAATATCGTTACCAAAAACAAATATCATTAATGCTATTAATATTACCCAACCGACAGTGAGTGCATATTCCATAAATTTATCAGGCAGTTTTCTTCCGATAATCATTTCTATTAAAGTAAACAACACAAAACCGCCATCTAAACCGGGTATAGGTAAAATATTCATAAAAGCCAAAATAAGAGAAAGCAGACCTGTAATATACCAAAATTTAGCCCATATCCATTTTCCGCCGTAAATTTGTGCTATGCCAATAGGTCCGGAAACCGATTCGCTCGCATTTTCTTTACCGGAAACTATCTTTTTCAATCCTTTAACATTCAATTTCAGCATTAACATGGCATCTTTCCATCCATAAACAAATGCTTGAAAAAAACTGTAATTCTGTAATTCATAAGGGGCTGCATTAATTCCTATTCCTATTTTTCCCGTAGAATCCAACACCAAAGATTTTGTTAATGTATCGCCTTCTCTTAGAATGGTCAAATCTATTTCTTGATTGGCAAATTTGCCGATGTTTTCTTCAAAACTTCCCCAAACTCTCACATCAACAGAATCGTTGATAGCTAAAATAATATCTCCCTTTTCTATCCCTATTTTTTCAGCTGTAAATCCTTTTAATACGGTATCAACGGAAAAAGCAAAATTGGAAGGACTAATAAAGTTTTTGCCTGTTTTCAGCAAATGATAGCTTTCTTCGCCAAGCACCACATCTAGTGTCTCACGATTACGTTCGACCGTAACAATAGAGCCGAAAAACATTTCGGGACTAACCGCATCTTGAAAACGCTCTACCGCTTCGCCTTGTACGCCGATGATTTTATCACCGCTCATAAAACCTATTTCTCTTGCCATTTCATGAGCGTAAATTCCGTCTTTTACAGCCTCATTGGGAAGATATTTTTTTTCGTAAACACCCAAAATCATAGCAAACAGCAACACGCCTACAATAAGATTGATAACAACGCCTCCTAAGACTACTATCAAACGTTGCCATGCCGGTTTTGAACGAAACTCCCATGATTGCGGTTCCGATTGCAAATTTTCAATGCTTTGTGTTTCATCTATCATGCCTGCTATCTGGCAATAGCCACCCAACGGCAACCACCCCAAGCCATACTCGGTATTATCGGGATGTTTTCTCCAATCCGTATCATCTAATTTCGAGATGTCGATGTTTTTATATTTCTTATTTCCTTTTTCGTCTAAAATGGGATTGCCGTTTTCGTCAACTACTAATTCCGTATCAGGCAAGTTTTTAGAGAAAAATTTATAGTGTAATTTCCCATTTATTTTTTTCAACTTTACCAACGAAAACTTCGGATTAAAGAAAATATAAAATTTATTGACGCGTATGCCAAATATACGTGCGGCAATAAAATGTCCAAACTCGTGAATAAGTACTAAAAAAGATAAGCCCAGTATTAATTGGGCTGCCATAATCAATCCTGTCATAAATTATTTTTTATTTGAGAAGCAATTTGTCGTGCTTCGTTATTTATTGCTATATAATCTTCCATTGTCGGTTGTGCAATAGTTGTCGTTTTTGCTAAAGTTTCTTCTATCACGATAGGAATTTGTAAAAATTGTATTTCTTCGGATAGAAAAGCCTCCACAGCTATTTCGTTGGCAGCATTCATAGCACAAGGAAATACCCCACCCTTTTCAGTAGCCTGATAAGCAAGGTCTAAACATCTAAACAGTTTTTTATCGGGTTCGCTGAAACTTAAACTCGGATAGTCGGTAAAGTCGAAGCGTTTCAATTCGTTATCCAAACGATGCGGAAACGAAAGTGCATAAATAATAGGTAAACGCATATCGGGCAATCCCAACTGTGCCTTGATAGAAGAATCGGAAAATTGCACCATCGAATGTATAATGCTCTGCGGATGAATTACAACTTCAATCTGTTTAGGCGATATATTAAACAGCCACTTGGCTTCTATCACTTCTAAACCCTTGTTCATCAGCGTAGAGGAATCTATCGTTACTTTATTTCCCATTTTCCAATTGGGATGTTGCAAAGCCTGTTGAGTTGTAATTTGTTGCAATTCTTTTTCGTTCATTCCAAAAAACGGACCGCCGGAAGCCGTTAGAATGATTTTTTCAACTTTATTGCCGTACTCCCCTATCAGACACTGAAAAATAGCCGAATGCTCCGAATCAACGGGAATAATCGGAACGTGATTTTCCATTGCCGATTGAGTAATAATCTCACCTGCCACCACCAATGTCTCTTTATTGGCTAAAGCGATGGGTTTTTTATGCAAAACAGCATTGTAAGTAGGAAGCAAGCCGGCATATCCGACTAAAGCAACCAACACCATATCAATACTATCCATTTCTACAATTTGCTCAAGCGAACGAGAGCCTGTAAAAACTTTGATGTCATGAGGCAACAAAGCATCGTTGACCTGTTGATAGTATTTTTCGTTTTCAATAACCACAGCATTAGGTTGAAAAGCAATAGCTTGCTTTATTAACAAATCCGCATTATTCTGAGCGGTAAGCACTTCTACTTCAAAAAATGAAGCATGTGCAGCAATTTGCTCTAAAGCTTGCCTGCCTATACTGCCTGTCGAACCTAAAATGGCTATTCTCTTTTTCATATATTAAAAATCAGTGCAAAAGTACGAAATTCTAAAACGCAAATAAACAAAATTTAGTATTTTATCGAAAACTACTATTTCGAATAATTTAATAAAAAATCAACAAAGATAACTTTTATATTGTATATCAACTTTTTATACAATTTAATTTGAATTTAAAGCTTGTTTATGAAAAAGCAAGTCTATTTTTTTATACCTTTGCAGATTATTTTTTCATTAACACATTATAGATAATAAAATTTATTTAAAAACAAAAAAATGACTAAAAATACTTGTAATAAAATCAAAATTAGCACTAACTATTTCTCTAAGAAAAAAATGCTTTTCCCCTTTGTACTTTTATTGATAAGTGTTAGCTTTAATTTATCGGGACAGCGTGTTCATAATTTGAACGATAAGAAAACGGAAATGCAGCTCAATGCTATGGAAGAAGCACCACCTCAAGATTTTTTAGAAGGAAGTAAAAACATTCGTCCTTTTACCGTCAATCCCGACTTGCAAAATTCGGTCAATGTATCTATCGGCGACAGCATTGTATTACATTTATTTGAAAACAAGAGCTACAAAGCTGTCATTCAAGCAACTTACACCGAAATTACAGGAAACTTCACCATTATTCTAAAGTTATCCGATTATCCTTTGGCGAGCGGATTCATTACGACCAATCGGAAAGGGAAATCACTTTTTTCCCTGTCCATACCCGAACTTCATCAAGAATATGTGAGCAAAGGAAATGTGTTTTCGCCCATTGATTTTTTAATTGAAATAGAGGAAAGCGGTATAGACACTAACTTGAAAAACGATTACATAGAAATTCCCGACAAAATTCAAGGAATAGAATTAAAAGATGATGAAGGATTTATAATAGAAAAAGATGCTATTCCCGATACCGAAGCCGAAGAGTATCCTTGTTCCAAAGACCCTAATCTGAAAGGAAGCGACCCTGCCACTATTGACTTATTAATCGTTTATACGCCGGCTGCTAAGGCGTGGGCTGACACCAACACTAACGGAATAGAAAATGCCATTGCAGGTGCTATGGCAAAAACGGCGGAAGTAGTAGGAAATCAAAAAAACGGCGATACCCTAAGATTGGTACATACTGCATTGGTTAACTATGTAGAAGACGGTAGCGACCAAATGAGTACCGATTTAGACCGTTTGAGACGCACCAATGACGGCTATATGGACGAAGTACATCAATGGCGAAAAGAATACCAAGCCGATATCGTTATTCTTTTTGAATTTTACCCGCCTACGGTTGGCGGATTGGGCTACGTATTATCCGATGCCGATAGAGGGCGATATGAATACGCTTTCAATGTCTGTCGCATACAACAAGCGTACAACGACTTCACTTCCATACACGAAATGGGACACAACTTAGGAATGCGACACGACAGAGAAAACAACTCAGGAACACCGCTTTATCCTTACGCTTTCGGCTGGAGATGGACAGGCAACAGCGGTACGGTATGGCGTTCGGTGATGGCTTATTCACCCGGACAAAGAACCCCCTGCTTTTCCAACCCCTATCTGTATCACGACGGAGTACCGACAGGAAACGACTCTTCCAACAATGCACGTGTTTTTAGAAATACCAAACATACCGTCGCTTTTTACAGCGATATAATCAACAACTTACCCGAAAAACCTAAAAATGTTATCGTATCGAATGCAACTGCCAACGGTGCTACTTTTAGCTGGGATAGCAACGAAAATGCTGCCGGCTATAGAGTCTATCTACCTTCGGGAAGCGGTTATACTTATTGGAGTACGACGAAAGCATCTTATACGGTAAATTATCCTGCTAGATTTTCCCCTTGTACTATGTATCAAATATGGATTGGCACCGTCAATAACTGCGGAGATGCTACATTCGGAGATACCGTTACCTTTTGGACAAAATGCAATAGCGACCCATCGGTTACCACTTTAGAAGCTACCGATATATCCAATCATTCGGCTACACTTCATAAAACAGTAAGCGACAACGGAGACGCTATTTTAACAGAAGGATTTTATTATAAAGATGTCCATACCGAGACTTGGCTACACAGCGCTGACAGCATTTTAAGCGGACTTAGTCCCAGCAGCAAATACAAATTTTATGCTTATGCAACAACAGCAAAAGGAACATACAACGGAAGCGTACTGACATTCATTACTTCGACCGACGAACCTTGTGAAGCACCTATCGAACTTGAGGTTCCCGATGAATACATCACCATCAACTCTGCTTTTATCATTTGGAACGGCGATGCCGGCGAATACGAAGTAGAATATAAAAAACAAAGCAACGAACAATGGACAAAGCACACCCCTAACACGACAACCAACTCTGTTACACTTACTTCACTATCAGATAGCACGGAATATAACGTACGCATCAAAAGTATTTGCAGCACATACAACGTAAGCGAACACAGCGATACCATCTCTTTCATAACATTAAAAGATAGTTCGCCCATTTATTCAAGCACCCAAAAAAACAACTTACTACAAATTTATCCCAACCCCTTTAACAATGAAATTTTTATTCAATCGGACTTAAGAATTGAAAAAGTCGAACTTTATGACGTTTTTGGAAGTATATTATTTACTGAAAATAATTTCGATACTAAAATAATCGTTCCTACTCTAAGTGCCGGTATTTACATACTAAAAATACATACCGAAAACGGAGTGAAATTTTCTAAAATTGTCAAAGAATAGAACAAATCTTTGTTAAAATCAACCCGAAAAATCATAAACATTTCATAGTCAAAACCATAATTTTTCACATTATAACAAAAACATTTGTTTTAATTTAGTACTTTTGTAAAGTTTTATTAATCACTAAATAAATATAATAAATATGGAAATATTAGCCGACAGAATATTGCAAATGTCAGAATCGGAAACCTTAGCTATGACCAGAATAGCAAGAGAACTTAAAGCACAAGGAAAAGATGTTATCAGTTTGAGTATAGGTGAACCTGATTTTAACACACCCGAAATAATTAAAGAAGCCGGTAAAAAAGCTATTGACGATAATTACACCCATTATCCGCCGGTGCCGGGATACGCCGATTTAAGAGAAGCTATCAGTAAGAAATTCAAAAGAGATAACAACTTAGACTATAAGCCGGAACAAATCGTTGTTTCAACAGGAGCTAAACAATCTATTTTTCAAACCGTTATGGCTTTGGTCAATCCGGGCGACGAAGTTATTATTCCCGCCCCTTATTGGGTATCGTACAAAGAAATTGTAAAAGTAGCCGAAGCTAAAACTGTTTTTATTGAAACTAATTTGGAAAATAATTTCAAAGTTACGGCAAAACAATTGGAAGAGCATATTACACCTAAAACAAAACTCATTATGTTTAGCAGCCCTTCCAATCCTACGGGTATGCTTTATACAAAAGAGGAATTAAAAAGCATAGCCGACGTGTTAGTCAAACATCCTCATGTGTTTGTGATGGCAGATGAAATCTATGAACACATTAATTTTGAAGGCAAACATGAAAGCATTGCACAATTTGATTATATTAAAGAGCAAATCATTACAGTAAACGGTGTCGCAAAAGGTTTTGCAATGACAGGATGGCGTATCGGATTTATAGGCGCACCCTTAAAAATTGCACAAGCTTGCAATAAACTGCAAGGACAAGTAACCTCAGCCACCTGCTCTATCGCTCAACGTGCAACAATAAGCGCTATGGAATTAGACCCGACTAAGAGCAAAGACATTATTAATATGCGTAATAAATTCTTAGAACGCAGAGATTTAATGTATAAATTATTAAAAGAAATTCCCGATATAGAAGTAATCCTTCCGCAAGGAGCTTTCTATTTCTTCCCCAAAGTAAATGCTTATTACGGAAAATCCTATGGTAAATACACTATCAACAACAGCAATGATTTAGCCATGTATCTACTCTATGAAGCCAATGTAGCTTTGGTGCCGGGTGTCGCTTTTGGCGACGACAACTGTATACGTTTTTCATACGCTACATCCAATGAGCTACTTATTGAAGCCGTTCGTCGTATAAAAGAAGCCCTATTACAATTAAAATAAATTTTATTTATATAAAAAACTTGTATGCAATTAATATTTGCTACCCATAACCGACATAAACTTCAAGAGATACAATCTGCATTGAACGATGCTTTTCAGATAGTATCTCTGAAGGATATGGGGCTGAACGAAGATATTCCCGAAACAGGAAATACAATTACGGAAAATGCCTTATTAAAAGCACATTACGTTTATAATCTGTATCATAAGCCCTGCTTTGCCGACGATACGGGCTTGGAAATAGAAGCCCTCAATGGCAGACCGGGAATTTATTCGGCTCGCTATGCCGGCGAAAATTGCAATTTTGACGATAATATGAACAAAGTATTATCGGAAATGCACAACAGCTCGAACAGAAGAGCTTGTTTTACAACAGTTATAGCACTGATAATAAACGACAAACAATATACGTTTGAAGGAAAAGTAAAAGGTGAAATTTTATCGGCAAAAAGAGGAAATCAGGGATTTGGCTACGACCCTATTTTTCAACCCGAAGGCTATACGATAAGCTTTGCCGAAATGAGTACGACACAAAAAAATCGCATTAGCCACAGAGCAATAGCATTAGAAAAACTTATTGCATTTCTAAAAACAATAAAAGATTGATAAACAAATTAAAATGAAAAAAATATCCGTTTTATTGATAATAATGACACTATTTGCTTTAAGTAGTAAAGCACAACTATATTATGGCAAAGATTTATTTGGTAGACTAAAAATTGTAAATGATTCCGTATGCACGGTTACTTTTATTTCATGGATGGATATTCGTTCTGAAGACACTTGTTCTTTTCGCAAACAAGGTGATACATTATGGCTTTCTACTAAAGCCAGAATACGTTACAGAGTTAATGTTTATGATAAAAACCAACCTGTCTTTAAACCTTGGATTCCTGTAATAATAAAAACATATTCTTATACAGCATACAATAAAAAGTATAATTTTTCTGATGAACAAACAGCAATATATGATTCTTTGACAAAAACAATTGTTCTTAATGAGAGTGGGTTTTCAGAAGGAACTTACATTATAGCTTTTCGTATTTTCGGAGAATATTATCGGGTGAAATGTGATTTTGGATATTATCAAAAACCAGAATGGAAATATTTAACCTTACAGAAAGATACTAACTATTTTCATGGAGTAGTATTTAACGAATTTCCACTATTAGTAAAAGGCAATAAATTAATTCCTATTGATGAAGAAAAACAAGTGCAATGTTGGTTAGATAATGGGTTCTTTTTTCCAAAAATGAAAATGAGTAAAAAACATAAAAAATACAATATTATCAACGGGAATTATATAGGATTAAGAAATTTACCGACAAAAATGAAGGGTTTAGAGAAGTTAAAACCGTTACCCCGCAAATATATAAAATATTTAGATAATGCTCGATAAAATGGGTAGTACCCGGCAGTGCCCCACCTTATACTTTTGAAATAAAAACGAGAGCAAATGATAAAAATGAGAGCAAGCAATAGAAGTCAAAGCAACATGGTCAACAACAATTAAATTAGAATAAAAAAAATCAAAATGAAAACAAAAATCGGATTATTGTCAATTTTCATTATACTGCTTATAATAGGATGTATAAACAAAGAAAAGCAAGTACCCAAAGATAAATTTTATGCAAACACAGGTGGATGGGGTGAAATGAGATTTCCTCTGATAAAACCTTTTTATATGTTTTGTTATGATGGTAAAAATTGGTTGGTTTATGAAGATGAATTGGATGATTATGATGACGGTGGCTGTTCAATATTTGAAGTTAAACGACTTCAAATGTTGAAAGACCTTTTTTTATTTAGGTCCTACGGTGATAGTTTAGCGGTTACAATTAATGGGGAAAGACAATCCGAAGGTTGGTTTGTAATGGATGTCAAGCATAAAACTATTAATGGATATACCGATTATACTATTTTTAAAGATACGCTTTATTCTCGTTATAGAATAACAAATATTGATACATTACTTTGGCGTACGCCAAGAAGTTATTACGAAGAGTTTAAAAAAGAGCGATTTATGCCGTGGTTTCCGGATAGTATTGTACAACAGCAATAAATTCTATGAATAAACAACATAGGTAGCGTCCCACCTTATTCTTTTTAACCGCAAAGAACGCAAAGAGTTTACGCAGAGGACGCAGAGGATTCCGTTTGAAAATTTTCCACTAACTATTAATACTAATCTATAACATGTGTCAACTTTTTTTAGGACATGACACGCGACACATGACAATTATTTCTAAATTCTAATTTCTAATTTCTAATTTTTTAACCGCAAAGAAACTCTGCGACCTTTGGGAATCCTTTGGGAACTCTGCGGTAAAAAAATAAAAGAAAGGTAAATATTTATTTTTTATTGATTGAAACAAATAAAAGTATACTTTTGCAACGTTAAAAAATAAAAAAACTGTCCTAATAAAGGGGGACACTTAATAATTATGAAAGAAAGTTTTAAAAAAAATATTTTAATTGTAATTATCTTTGCTATTATTGGGTGTACAGAAGATATTCCTATAAAAAAGATTGAGATAAGAAAAGTAGATTTCGCAATTACTTCTATTATTACTGTGGACTGTAATAACTTAGAAAATTATTTTAAAGAAGAATTGGAAACTATTATTATTGAAGATAAAAGCAAAATTGAAAAAATATTTAAAATTATTTCTAACTTAGAAAACGATACAAGTAATTATAAACCAGATGTTAGAGCTAAATTACTTATTTACTACGAAAAAGATAAAGTTGATACGATTTGCATGAGTAATGTAGGAATAATTTTGAATGGACAATCTTATTATATCAACAAAGAATTGGTAGATTTTGTAAAAAATGCAAATAATTAAATGTCTAAACACTATAATATATCTGTTAAAACCAAAATTATGAAAGAATATGCAATAGATGAAAATTTACAAAAATCTATCTTGCTTGGTAGTGTATCACCTTATGCTTTTAAAAATAAAAACGAGAGCAAATGATAAAAAAGAGAGCGAGCAATAGAAGTCAAAACGAACTGTTTGTAAAGAGTTTTCTTTCCGTGACGGCGGTTTTTTGTTAATTTTTTCAGCTGAAGGAAAAAAAGTAAAGAAAGAAATGTATATCGTTTGCAAAACGAAATAATATAAAAAAATGCACTTAACCTACAATGCAATAGACTCGCAACACGTTGTGAAACAAAGTCTCCCCAACAACCCCTCCCAGCCTCCCCAAATGGGGAGGAGCATGATAGATAGATAGTTGCAAAAAACAACCATTTTTTTCTAAACCAATAAATTTAATTG
>JAAYQB010000128.1 GCA_012519525.1 Bacteroidales bacterium
GCCACTTTTGATTTAAAAGAGGAGCTAAACTTTTTTCTTGACCTTTTTTCCATAAGACAACTTTTTAATTATTTATACGTTAATTTTTTTTATTTTGTTGTCCTAAAAAAGGGAACCATTATATATTAGGCAAAAACACGACTAAAAAGAAAAGTATAAGTTAAAAAAATAAATAATTTTTTTCATAATCCCAATGCTACATTAATATATTGTTATACTACAATAACGAGAGGTGACACAAAAAAGTTTACATTTTTTTGTGTTTCGATTTTGTAAAATTTAAAGCAATGGCATTAGAGTATATAAAAACTCTTATTTCTGCTTTTTTGACATTTACTTCCTCGCTACAAATAACATCATAAAATCAAAAAATGAAATAAAAACATTGAGCAATGAATTCTATGGCAAAAATAAACACTCTTTTTTACCATAAATTATCAAATAATTGTAGAAAAAACACATAAAATGAAAAAATTTCATTAATTAATGCAAAACATATTGATTTTTTTACGACCTTTGCAGACTTTAAAAATCATATAAAATATATAAAAATTATGCCAGCAAGAATTAGATTACAAAGACGTGGTAAAAAAGGACAACCTTTTTATCATATTGTAGTTGCAGATGGTCGAGCACCACGGGATGGACGTTTTATTGAAAAAATTGGCACTTACAATCCCCTAACCAATCCGGCAACTATAGTTTTGGATTTTGACAGAGCTTATCATTGGATTAGCTGTGGAGCACAACCTTCTGATACAGCTCGTTCTCTTTTAAAAAGAGAAGGGATTTACATGAAAAAACACCTTATGGGTGGAGTACAAAAAGGAGCTTTTGATGAAACCGAAGCACAAAAAAGATTTGATGCTTGGAAACAAGAAAAACAACAAAAAATTAAAGATTATCAGCTCGAACTTCTTAACACTACAAAAAAGGAAGCTAAAAAACGTTTCGATAATGAAAATAAAATAAGACAAGAAAAAGAAGCCGTTATCAATGAAAAACGTTTAGCAGAATTAGAAAAAACACGTAAAATAAAAGAAGAAGCTGAAGCAAAAGAAGCTGCTGAACAAGCACAAGCACAAATAGAAGAAGTAGCAGAAGCAACACAAGAAGTAGAAGCTGAAGCAAAAACAACGGAAGAAGTGCAAGCAACAGCAGTAGAAGAAACAACAGCTGAAAATACAACAAGCGAAAACCCGACAGCTGAAACTAAAGAAGAGAATGCGGAATAAACAATGTTAAACGAATATTTCTACCTCGGAAAAATAACCAAAACATTTGGAATCAGAGGAGAGGTATTGGTTTATCTTGATACCGACGAACCGGAAAAATACTATAAGTTAGAATTGGTTTTCTTTAATATCAAAGGAGAACCAATTCCTTTCTTTATTAACTCTATCAAAATCAAATCAAAACAACAACTAATCGTTAAGTTTGAAGAAATTGACAATGATAATGCCGCATCCTATATTGACACACAACTATATCTTCCTCTTTCACTACTTCCGCCTTTAGGAGAAAATAAATTTTATTACCATGAAGTAAAAGGATTTAAAATGATTGATAAACAACACGGAGATATCGGAATTTGTGAAGACATATTGGAATATCCCCACCAAGCAATTTTTCAAATCAAACATCCGAAAGGTACAATATTGGTTCCTATCGTAGACCAATACATTATAAAAGTAGATAAGACTAACAAAATAATTGAATTAGATACCCCGACAGGATTAATAGAAATTTATTTGAGTTTATAAAAACAACAATAAAAGATAAAAATGACAATATTTTTACTACTTTTGTAACGATATGTTATAGTAACGTTATTAGCATGAGTAAAAAACATTATACTTTTTTAATTTTCTAATTTACAACAATATAAAATTATGGGTGGTTTTTTTGGTACAATAAAACATTCGGATTGCATCAACGATTTGTTTTACGGAACAGATTATAATTTTCACATGGGAACAAAAAGAGGCGGAATGATTGCATTGAGCAATGACAATCTCTTTATAAGAAAAATTCACAGCATTGAAAATTCCTATTTTCGCACAAAATTTGAAGATGATTTACCTAATTTTTCAGGGAATTCAGGCATAGGAATCATAAGCGATACAGACCCTCAGCCTATTATGATGCACTGTCATTTAGGACGATTTGCTCTTGTAACAGTAGCAAGAATCAATAATTTAAAAGCATTAGAAAAAGAATTTTTAGAACAAGGAAAATATTTTAGCGAACACAGTTCAGGAACTATCAATCAAACCGAATTTATTGCAATGCTCATCAACGAAGGAAAAACATTTGTCGAAGGCATTGAAAATGTGTTTAAAAAAATAAAAGGATCATGTTCTATGCTTATACTTACCGAAAACGGAATTATAGCCGCGCGCGATAAATTAGGACGAACTTCTATTTTATTAGCAAAAGGTAGCGACGGATATGCTGTCTCGTCAGAAACATGTAGCTTCCCGAATTTAGGATATGAGTTAGAATACACGATGGGTCCGGGAGAAATCATACATATTACTGCCGACGGCTACACTCAACTGCGAAAACCAAACGATAAAATGCAAATATGCGCTTTCTTATGGGTTTATTATGGCTTCCCTGTTTGCACACACGAAAATTGCAATGTAGACGAAATGAGATATATATGCGGCTGTGAAATGGGAAAAACAGATAACGATATACAGCCTGATTTTGTGAGTGGCATTCCCGATTCCGGCATTGGAATGGCAGTAGGTTATGCGGTAGGAAGAAAAATTCCTTATCGAAATGCCATCGTAAAATATACCCCTACTTGGCCCAGAAGTTTTATGCCTATCGATAAAAAAAGACGAGAATTAGTCGCTAAAATGAAATTAATTGCCAATCGTAACATGCTAAAAAATAAAAGTGTTGTCTTCTGCGATGACTCTATAGTAAGAGGAAATCAATTGAAAGATAACATAAAAGATTTATATCGTTATGGAGCAAAAGAAGTTCATATACGCATTAGTTGTCCGCCTATACTCTATCAATGCAATTACTTAAATTTCACATCCTCTCAATCGGAAATGGATTTAATAACACGAAGAGTTATTCGAAATTTAGAAAATAATTCTGACGAAAACCTAAAAGCATACATCAACATTAATTCGCCTGAATACAACCGCATGATAGAAACTATAAGAACAACACTAAATGCAGATAGTCTAAAATTCAATTCATTAGAAACTTTAGTAAAAGCGATTGGTCTGCCAAAAGAAAAAATATGCACGCATTGTTTTGATGGAAGCAGCTATTATTAAAAAAAGAAAATCCTTTTCTTTTAACATATAATAAGTTAAATTGAATACCGTTTTTATAATTGCTGTAATAAATTAAGAATATGAAAATTTATTTAAAATTAATAGTTGTAACTTTTTTAACTTTATCTACTTTTTCGCTTTTTGCCAAAAGTGATTCTACTTTTATTAATGCCAACAAAGCATATACACAAAAAAATTATACCTTAGCTATACAGTTATACAACGAAGTTCTCGCCGACGGTTATAAAAATGCCGACGTTTATTATAATTTAGGAAATGCTTATTTTAAAAACGGAGAACTTTCCAAAGCTATTTTATTCTATGAAAGAGCTTTACGCTTAGACCCTTCCAATAAAGATATCCAACACAACCTTGCCTTTGCCAATCAAAAAATAGTGGACGAAATAGATATAATTCCCGAAATATTCATTAAAAGATGGATAAACAATACAATTGGCTTATTATCATCAAATGGATGGGCTGTATTATCCACTGTTTTTTTGATACTAATGCTGTCTATTATTGCTCTAATGCTTTTATCGTCTGTTTATAGAAAAAGAATTATTTTGTTTTTAACAGCAGTTGTTGTATTTATTTTGCTTACGGTAAGCATTAGTTTTTCATTTTTACAATACAAACAACTAATTAAAAAAGACGAAGCCATTATTACTCAATTAAGTGTAGCTGTTAAAAGTATGCCCGATTCATCAGGGACAGAACTTTTTACTATACATGAAGGATTGAAAGTTTCCGTTACAGATGCCGTAGACACATGGGTAGAAATAGCTCTACCCAATGGCAACAAAGGTTGGATAGAATCCGATGCGATAGAAATAATTTAAAAAAAATTAATAATTAATTTTATCAGCAATCATTTGCCGTATTTTTGATTTAAAAGAGTAAATATTATCTTCCTCTGTTGGAAAAACAGGAGGCAAAAATTCAACACGAATAGGAGCTAAATAACGTGGCAATCGTATGCGATTATAAACAACTCTATTAGAGCCGGATATAACAACAGGAACGACAAGAACATTCAGTGTTTTACTTAAAATAGCAAATGCTTCTTTAAATTCTTTTAAACCTTCTTTGGAACGTGTTCCTTCCGGAAAAATAACAACATTTTTTTTCTCTTGTAATAAATAAGATAGTTTCTGCAATGTTTCTTTGACATTTTTATTAATATCCATTAAGATAACATTGTTTTTACGTGCCATAAATTGCATAAACCCACTTTTCCAATGCTTTTCTTTTGCAAAAAAATATGTCTTTTTATGTATTTTTCTTTTCATCAACGATGTAATAAATAAACCGTCTAATACACTTTGGTGATTAGCAACAATAATACAGGGTTCATTAGGAATATTTTTAACCCCCTGACTTTTAAATCGATAAATCAAATTAAAAATAACACTAGCAAGTCGTTTCATTCCTTGATGGGTAAGACCCGATTTAGGAATTTTAAAAGAAGGAATTTTCACAGAAAGTATTTCTTTCCAAGTTATGTTTTTATCGTATGACAACTTATCACGATTCTGAGTAATATACTCACTAAGAATAGCAAGTGTATTAAGGTCATTAAGATGTTCTTCGGATAATGCTATTCCAAACGAATTTTCGATAAAAGCTATTAATGCAACTCGCGTTAAAGAATCCATTGCAAGATCAATTTCAAAATGATCATTTTCATTAGCAATATAACCTGTTTCTTTATCAACAAAAGTTTTAAGAATTAAATATTCTTCACTGCAATTTTTTGAAATATTATTTTGTCGCTCTTCTTTACGCTTAACAATATAATCGTTTAATTTAAATCGTTGAATCTTTCCCAAACGGGTTTTTGGCAACTCTTCGGATATAATATGAAAACGTTTAATACGCTTATAAGGAGAAATTTCTTTGTTAAATTCAAGTACTGCTTCTTGGATAAGTTGATTTAAATCAGTAGATGATTTAGCTCGTATTTGTGTCATTTCAGGATATATTAATGCTTGTAAAATATTGTCTTGCATAAATATACCTATTTCTTTTATATACGGTGTCGTTCGTATAATTGCCGTTTCTAATTCTTCGGGATTAATATTTTTCCCATTAGACGTAACGATAATATCTTTTAATCGACCGGTGATTTGGATTCCATATTTATCAATAATGCCCAAATCGCCTGTATGCAACCAACCATTTTTAATAATTGCTACTGTTTCTTCGAGACGATTATAATATCCTTGCATAACATTAGCCCCTTTTACACAGATTTCTCCATCTTCCGTTTTAACTTCTATTCCACGAAGAGGCAAGCCGGCATAACCGATTTTCCATTTTCCAGGATGTGTAAAACTAATCATTGGAGCAGTTTCTGTCATCCCATAACCTTCTAATACATAAAACCCTAAAGTTTTAAATATTTTTGCTGTATCTTTGGGAAGTGCTGCTCCTCCACTCACTAAATAATCAATATGCCCTCCAAATTTTTTATGAACAGACTTAAATATAAAAGTTGAAAACCATCGACTTTGAAGCAAATATGCTGTTTTATAAACTGTTTTTGTTAGCCAATGAGCATTAATTTTTTCCATAACTCCTTTAGCTAAAATTTCATATAAGCGAGGAACGCCAATAATTAAATTGATTTTTCCTTCATTAAGTGTGCTAAGAATAGACTCTGCATTTAAACTTTCGGCTATATAAACCGTACCTCCGATATAAAGAGGTGCAACTAATGAACCTAATAAAGGAAAAACATGATGCAATGGAAGTAATATCATTACATTACGCTCTTTAGTAATAATCGGTATTTCATTACAAACAGCATTAATATTGTAAAGTATATTTTCATAAGACAGCATCACCCCTTTCGAAGAAGCTGTAGTGCCTGAAGTATAAATAATAAAAGCCGTCTTTTGTAAATTATTGGGAGTAAAACTAACAATAGGAGCTCTATCAACATTTTTACAATCAATATCAAAAGGACTGACAATAGTAGACTTGATCTCTGAAGTTGCTAAAATTGATTCTATGTAAGCACGTTTATTATCAGTAACAAATATCATATCCGGCTGACAATCCCTTAAAATATATTTCATTTCACTTACAGTAGATTGAATATCAACAGGAATTACTATAGCGTCATTTTTAAAGCATGCGTAAACGGCGTAAATCCATTCCAACGAATTTTCACCGAAAATCATTACTTTTTGAGGATTTGAATGTTGTTTAAACGATTCGGAATAACAATGAGCATATTGCATAATCTCCTGATAACTAACAGATTGATTTTTATATACTGCCGCTTTTTTTAAATGATTTTTAAGCATTTATTTTTAGAAATATTAAGTGTCCCCCTATATTAGGACAGTTTTTTTTATTTGTTAATATTTTTATTTTAAAAAGAACTTTATCTTTAACATTGCAAAAATATACATTTTTTTAATACTTTCAATAGTTTTATACTA
>JAAYQB010000129.1 GCA_012519525.1 Bacteroidales bacterium
TATCATACAAAAATATACAAGATTTTTGTTGCAAAGATACAAATAATTGCAATATCTTCAATATATTTTACAAATTATTTTAATGATATTCAATAAATTAAAATGTTTTTAAGGGTCGACTAGATAACTAATTTAATTTCATCGATGACTAATATCGTGATAGACACCAATTCTTTTCATGTAAACATTGATACAGCAATGATTTGGGATTTCGAGAAAAATTTACGCGACACTTTGATGAAGAATACTAAAATTATATTATATCCTAACAATAAAGGGATTGAATATTATTACAGACAATATGTCGGGTTTATTGTAAATGAAGTCAAGTATCTTTTTGTTGGATTTCACATAAATGAAAATAATGAAGTATCCATAGAAAATAAGCAATTAGATAGTTCTAAAGTCAATCTTAGTGAATTTCAAATTATAATGAATTCAAGAAAATTTTTATTTATGCATTACAAATGGGTTCGTTATGATAATCAATTTTTTGTTTTATACAATTTTGAAACAAAAAAATTTAATTTTGTATATTTTGATCAAAAAATAGGTAATGAATAGTGTCCCACCTTACACTTTTAAAAACAGAAAAAACAACCTCGCTCAAAATCAGCAAATAATACAATAAAAACGCAACACGCAGTGAATCACCTATCCTAACACCTCACCTCTACAATATGGTGTTTTTTATCGTTTTCTAATGCTATTACCTGTCCTTCGACAGCTTTTCCATCTACAATAAGTGTTTTATCTTTTCCTTTATCGCATTGTACATAAATAGTATACAAAGTATCAATATAGCGATATTCTATGCTAAACGAAGTCCAAGACGAAGGGATTTTCGGCTCAATGCGTAAAAATTTACCTTCTTTTTTAAATCCCACTATATGTTCCAATCCCACTTTGTAAGCCCAACTACTGGAACCGGTATACCATGTCCAACCTCCTCTTCCCGGAAATTGAGGATTGGAATAGATATCGGCAGCCATGCTATAAGGCTCTACTTTGTATTTTAAGACATCGCTCAGCGAGCTTGTTCTATTAATAGGATTAATCATAGCATAATAATTATATGCCTTGTCAACCAATCCTTCTTTCAGAAGTGCCATAATGTACCACATTGCTCCGTGTGAATATTGCCCGCCATTTTCGCGAATTCCTTCCAAGTAATCCATAATATAGCCCGGATTGTTTTTTGAATTTTTAAAAGCAGGTGTCAATAGTTTTATAATCTTATGCTGATGATCTACTAAGCGATTTTCCGTTTCTCTTAATATGCTTTGTTTTCTCTCTTCATCAGCCACATCCGTCAATATACTCCACGATTGAGACAATAAGTCTATCTGACACTCGGCATTATTACGCGAACCCAAGACATCGCCATTATCAAAATACGCTCTTAAATACCATTCTCCGTCCCAAGCATTTTGGTTAAGTGCTTCTACTAAGGGTGGAATTGCTTGTTCGCATTTTTTAACAAAATCATCATCTTTTTTATAAGAAGCGATGGGGATAATTTTATTCAAGAGATCGACTAAAAAGAATCCTACCCACACACTTTCTCCTTTTCCTTTTTCTCCCACTTTGTTCATTCCATCGTTCCAATCGCCGCTGCCCATTAAAGGCAAAGAATGACGCCCCATTTGACCGAGTGATTTATGAATACATAACTTTAAGTGTTCGTAGAGAGAGGCTGTTTTATCGCTTTTATAGAAATGAATACCTCTTTCGCTTTCTCCTTCTTTTAGCTTTTCGCCTTCCACAAACGGCACATCTTCGTCTAAAATACCATAATCGCCTACCACTTTCAGGTATTCGTAGGTAACATAAATCAGCCATAAGTAGTCGTCCGAAAAAGTAGTACGTGTTCCAAAGTTATTGTCTTCGTGCCACCAATGCAACACATCACCTTCGGGAAACTGATGTGAAGCATGTTTGATTATTTGATTGCGAGCCATTTGAGGATTACTATACATAACACTTACCATGTCTTGCAATTGATCTCTAAAACCATACGCCCCTCCTACCTGATAAAAACCCGTTCGAGCATAAAGCCTCGACGCTAAAGTTTGGTACATATACCAATTGTTCATAACATAATTGAATGAATCGTCGGGTGTTGCCACTCTGATAACGGATAATTTATTTTTCCAATGCTCTTGCACTTCACGATATGCTTCGATGATGGAAGGTGTCGTCTTGGCTATATTGTCATTTTCTTCTTTAACACCTATCATAAAAGCCATTTCTCGCATACTTTCTTTTTCAACTTCTATTTGTGTTTCTATGCTCTTATGAGTAGGATTTTTATCATCGAAACAGATAATTTTTTCAGTTGAAGTCAGATAAAGGGTTACATGTTTAAATATTTGATGGTAAACATTTCTAAAATACAAGCTATTGTCTTCTTCGCTCCAATCGGATAGTAAATGTCGATTGGTTTTTTCTTCGGTAGCTCCTAAAACAATATTGGTTATCAGCTCTATTTGTAAATTTTGATTATAATCGCTTGTGTTTTTAATGGCGAGAAGATAATATTTTACTTTGTTTTGCAGTGCGGCAAATACTTTTATTTCGACATCAAAACCGTAAGATTCTGCGGTAAACACGGAATAGCCTAAGCCATGACGTGCTACAGTCGGAATAAATCGTTGTTTATTAATCAAAATAATTTCAGAAGCAGGATCCGACACCATATCGTTGGACCAAGAAGTAATTTTAAACATCTGACTATTATAAGCGTAAGTAAATCCGCTCATCCAGCCGCTAACAATAAATCCAAATTCGGGATTAGCAATGACATTAATCCAAGGCATGGGCGTATTTACATTGGTAATGCAATACTCGCTACCATTATTTTTAAATCCACCGTATTCATTATAATACTGTAAACCATATTCTTGTTTAGGTTCTTTTGTGAGTAAATTCGTGTATTTACTATCGTCTGCACAGAAAAAGTCGGGTGTTTGCATTTCTTGCATTTGTTTTTCTAAGGATTTTCCTGTTGAAGAATCAATGGTAATACGAGCTATGGTATAAAGCAAAGTCCGCTCTTCTTCGCTTAAATCACGAGCAGAGATGGTATATACATTCCCTCTCAAATTTTCGAAATAATTAAAGTAATAAATTTTATTGACCAAATCGGAAATGTATTTTTCCAATACCTCTTCATTGCTTTCTTTTTCATTGTTAATAATGACAATATCCATAAACAAGCCCATACTCTTATAAAACTCATAGGCTTGCAGTACGTCTTTTAGTATTAAGGCGTTTTCCATTGCATCCATTTCCAATAGAATGATGGGTAAATCGCCTGAAATTCCAAATCGCCAGAGGTTAGGCTGCGAGAGGGTATTTTGTTGTAATATATTTTTGCGTTTTTCGTTGATAGAAGCCGTTTGGAAAATATGTTTTAAAATAGAATTATAAACCCTCATTTGGTCGCCTTTCAAATGCGAATAGCTGATACGCATATTGTTTAAAACAGTTGCCATATCAAATGCATTATTAATATCAATCGCTGTGTTATAGCTATTGACCATATCCATCGCCTGTTGACGAGATTTTGCAAAACTGACCAATAGATAGGTGTTTTCTTTTTTTCCCGCCTTCACTATGATTTCTCTTCTGATGCTCATAATAGGGTCTAAAGAAGAACCTAATCCTTTTGAAAGATTACCTACGCTGCTAATTATTAAAGGATTTTGCGTAGTATTATTTCTTCCGATAAAATTCAAACGCGCTGTTTCGTATTCGATTTTTAAATCGTTTTCATTTTCAAAAAACATACGAGAAGCAATGTAATATTTTGTGTTTTTGACATTACGCGACTTGCGTGAAAACAACAAAGTAGCCGTTCGCTCATCAAATTCACTGAAAATCGTCATGCTATTGAACGAGCGATGTGCAACATCTCTATCATTCTGGCACATAATAATCTCGCCATAGGAAGTCAACTCCAACACCACATCTTTTGATGTTAGGTTTTCGAACGAAATTTTTCTGATTTCAATATTTTTATCTTTCACCACACAAATTTCGGTCGTTGTAATAATTCCATAATCTTCCCGCATAAATTTAATCCTGTCGGAAGCAAATGTAACACGGTAGGTATCCGGTTTCACATTTAAAGGTGCATAGGTATTCGACCAAAGTTCGCCCGTATAAACATTGCGTATGTACATAAATATACCATAGTTTTCAGCCGTTATTTTTCTATATCTATTGACATATAAATCTTTAAAACGACTAAATCCGCATCCTCTATCATTAATTAAAAGTGTGTAATAGCCGTTCGACAAAACGCCGATTTCCGGAACCGTACCCATATCATCGTATTCACGTATATCGTTTTCTTGGCTCTCTTTCGGATACTTATAACGCTTAAATTTAGATATCTTCAAATCAATATAAGGTTTGATTTGTGCTTTTTCTTTCAGTAAAGTTTCCATTGACTGCACGCCTTTGTCCAAATGGAAATATTCTTGTAAGCAATTGTCTTTTAAATAATTGGTTAATGCAGCTAAAATCATTCCCTGATGGTGTGCATAATAGGCTTCAACATTGACTTTATCCTCCTCGTCATAAGACTCATAGAGACCAAATTCATGATACATATCCAATTGTTTGAATTTTTGAATATTTTCATACACTTCTTTGTCTCTTATTCCTATTACCATCAACGAGCTATAAGGCGATATGACAATACGATTGGAAACCGTATTTTGAAATTTCAAATAAGGAACTCCAAATGCCTTATATTTATAGTTTTGAGCATCGTCTAATTCGTTATAGCCGGCTTCCGAAATACCCCAAGGTAGATTTTTATCTATTTCTTTCATAAATTCCTTTTGAGCATAATAGGCAAAAGCATAGGTTTCGTCCATTAAGGTATGCTTAAAGGTTTTTAAAAATATCAAAGGCATAAAATATTCAAAAAGAGTTCCATACCATGAAGCCACTCCTTTGAAAAACTTGTATTTGGTCAAGGTTTTATCCAAGCAAAACCAGTGTTTATAAGGCACATCTTTTTTGCTAATAGCCACATAGCTCGTCAATCTGGCTTCCGAAGCGAAATTATTGTAATGATAAGGCAGTAATTGTTGGTTTCTGTCATCGTAGCCTATACTAAATACATCTAAATCCGTATTATACAATTTAGTGAAATTGGTATTATCAATTAGGCGTAATACTTTATTTAAAATATTGTGTTCTTTTGTTTTTATCAAAAATCCTTTTGCAACATAGAGGCACGCCACAAAATTACCACTATCGGCAGCAGAGACAAAAAACGGATGCAGCTCTTCTAAAGTGCTAATATTATACCAATTATACAAATGACCTTCCCATTTTTCTAATTTTATAACACTGTCAACGATTTTTTCCAATAAAGAAACGGCTTCTTTTTGTTCTATGAATTCGAGTTCATAAGCAGCAATAACGCTAAGCATTGAAAACCCGATATTGGTAGGCGATGTTTTATAGTCGGTTTTTATACTTCTATTTACCTGATAGTTATCAGGAATAAGATAGTTGGATTCTTCCGTTAAAAAGGTGTGAAAATACTTCCATGTTCGTTGTGCAAGTTCTTTTATTTCTTCTATTTCCGTTTTATTCAAACGCTTTTCGTCTGTTTTGATTTTTCTTCCAAGATAAAACATCCAAAAAGGTGCAATACACCAAAGAAAAGCCACCCCAATAGCAAAAACCAAATAAATATAGGTGCTGTCCGTTTTAAAATAAAAAGTGCCTAACACAAACAATATGGCAACTATATAATTGATTCTAAAACTTTTAATAAAACTTCCGAGCGTATTTTTCGTCATCTTTGCAGCATCTTCCGCCGTTATCCAATTGAGCAAATTCTTTTTGCTAATCAGCATACGGTACACAGAACGGACAATGGCATCTAAATACAGAAAAGCCTCTTTGGGAAGGATGGACAACACGATAAGCGATTTGAGACACACGACTCCCATTCCTCTTAACAGCGTCATATAATAGCGTATATAACGACTGTATTTGTGCTTGTATACTATGCGAGAAATGAGATAGAAAAAGATAGGTGTCATGACAATAATCAAAACGACCAATAAGTATAGCAGCGGACTTAGTTTCCCTATCGTAAAACCGTAAAACAATAAAATAAGCAAAGCTAAACTCATGACACTGCGACGTAAATTGTCGAATATCTTCCATTTTCCCAAAGCTGTAATCGGATTGTTGACCGTCTCCCCTTTTTCGTTTTTCACTTTCTTTTTAAGCCAAGAAATAATTTGCCAATCGCCTCTCACCCAGCGATGATGTCGTTTGGCATCGTCTAAATAATTCGAAGGACTGTCATCGAAAAGAACCACATCGTTAATCAATCCGCAGCGGATATAATTGCCCTCCAACAAGTCGTGGCTTAAAATAAGGTTTTGAGGAAATGTGTTTTTCAGCACTTGTTGAAATACTCGCAAATTATAAATCCCTTTGCCGACAAAACTTCCTTCGTTAAAAGTGTCTTGGTAAAGTTCGTACGAAGCGGTAGTATAAACATCCAAACCTCCCAAACCGGAAAACAATTGAGCATATTTAGATTTGTTAGTAACTTCGACATCTACATTAATGCGAGGCTGCATAATGCCGTAACCCGAAACAACACTTTTCCCGTCTTCTGCCAATACGGGCTGATTCATGGGATGAGCTATCGCCCCTATTAATTGAAATGCAGAATACAATACCAATTGTGTGTCGGTATCTAACGTTATGACATAGGTAATTGATTTATCAAAGTCATCGAAAGTTTGGCATTGGAACAATGTTTCTTTTTCTTCTGCCGTTAAATTCCCTAAAATCAAATCGTTAAAATGCAAAATAGCTCCTCGTTTTCGCTCAAAGCCTAAATAAGACGACTCGCCCTCGCTATAAAAACGATTGCGATAAACGAAGTTAAACAAATGTTTTTTATTGTATTTTTTGTTTAATTTTTCAACTCTTTCTAAACCGGCATTGATAATTTCTTTATCAAAATCAGTATGCTTGGTTGATTCCGACGAACAATCGCCCAATAATGTAAAATACAAATTCTCCGAATAATTAGAAAGATAATACACTTCAAGTTTTTCAAATACCTGATCAACTTTTTCTTTCGTTTTAATAATGGTCGGAATAACGACCATCGTACTGCACTCTTCGGGTATGCCTTTCTCAAATTTTATTTTTAACGTGCTATTGGGTCTGTGAAGATAAAACAATATTTGATTGGTAACTTCAATAACAAACTGACTGACAGGAATCAGCAGCAATAAAAAAGCTAAATATCCCATATAGTACGAGAGGAACAATGAAAGGGAAATAGTAACTATTGATACGCCTGCAATATAAATATAAGAACGCTCTTTGTATTTTTTAGGCTTAAACAATAGCCAGCCCACGTGCCGATTCGTCTGATTGGCTTTTTCAACAATCCCTAAGGTATACTGATATTCACTCATGTGATGCTTTTTGACATCTCGGATAATCTTTGCACGGTAATTATTCTTATTATTATCGTACATGTGAGCGTATTTATCTGCTTTTTCAGACATTAATACGTTTTCCGTAAAGCTGATTTTAATGTATAACTCCGACATTTCATATTTTGTCATCTTTTTAAGTGAGACAAATAAATTAGATATCAGAATATTATTTTGTGCGGAAGCGTCTATTTCTTGTTGCAACAGCTCTTTTAAAGTAGTGTCGTATTTAACAAGTGTTTCCTTTAAAAGCAACATCATCTCTTCCGACACATTGTCAATATCATTCAATAAGCTATTGGACAATTGATCCAAACAATAAGGATTGATAACAAACGCCTCGTTTTGAAGTCTTTTTTCTAAAAGAGGCGAAGTGCCTTGCGTTTTCAGTTCCTCTTTTATTTGAGCAAAAAGCTGATCTATTTTTTTCTTTTCGTGTAGTTTAACATTTAATGTTTTCGACAAACTACTAATTTCATTAATTAAAATAACACGAAAAAGAATAAATATATAATTGATTTCCGCATAAGAAAAATAATCTTCATTTTTCTTTTGGTATGCGTTGATATCGTGAAAAACAACATCAAGGTTTACTTGAAAATTTAACTTTTCTAAAAATGAATAAATTAAACTGTCTATTTGTTTTTTTCGTTTCGGCTTTATTTTTCTTATTCCTTTGGAACGTAACTCTTCGCATAGTGTTTTTTCTTGCTCGCTTATAATAAAATAATTATCAAGTATCCACTCATTCGTACTACCGACAATCTTTTTATTTTTCGTTTCCTCTACTAATATTTTATAATAGCGCGTTATTTCCTTAATATTTGCAATAAACTCTTTATATATCATATTCTTTCTAAAAACTGTTTTTCTCTTTTGACACTTATCAACACTTACTTATATAACTGTGCATTACTTTTTTGCATTGTTTCATTAAGATGCAAATATACAAAATTAAAATAAGTTATTTCATAATATTCTTTATTCTTTTATAAAATATAA
>JAAYQB010000130.1 GCA_012519525.1 Bacteroidales bacterium
AAGGCGAAGGAAAGCGTAAAGTCATACTGCCGACATGCAATCCTTCCTTAGGAAAAACACTTCCTAAAATCGCTAAAGAAATAAAACACACAAAAATAAACAGCACTATTTTATATGGTTTCATACGTCATAAATTTTTTAATTTTTCAAAACGGCAAAATTACTAAAATAATAGCAAGCAAGTTGACTTTTTATTAAAAAATCGGATTATTCAGCAAAAATGAGTGAAAAAGACAAGTCTAAAAAATTGAATGCTACACCAAAACAAAGAGCATTTATTGACATTTTTTAATCCTTATTTTCGTTTCAACGGAACAACAATTTTAAAAAGCCATACAAATCAATGATTTAAGATTTAAATTTTTTCAAAAAAAACAAAAAAACATATACAAAAAGATTGTATCTTTGCAAACTTATAAAAAATCTAAGAAAAGACATTAATTAAAAAGGAAATTCAATTATGTATTTGACACCTGAAGTAAAGAAAAATATTTTTAAAGAATACGGTAAGTCAGAATTTGATACGGGTTCTATTGAAGGGCAAATAGCCTTGTTCACATTTCGAATCCGCCATTTAACCGAACATGTAAAGTTAAACAAAAAAGACGCAACGACCGAACGCTCATTGGTAGGCTTGGTTGGAAAAAGAAGAAAACTTCTTGATTATTTGAAAAGAAAAGATATCGAAAGATACAGAGAAATAATCAAAAAATTAAACATCCGAAAATAACATACGAAAAGAAAAAACGAAAAAAGGCACTTCTCAACAAAGATTGCCTTTTTTTATATTAAAAAATATATAAATTGGAACTATGATAGTTACAAAAACATTTGACATAGGAGATGGAAGACAAATTTCCATAGAAACAGGAAAATTAGCCAAGCAAGCCGACGGAGCAGTAGTAGTAAAAATAGGAAATACGATGTTGTTAGCCACTGTTTGCAGTAAAAAAGAAGCTAACGAAGACGTTGATTTTATGCCCTTACAAGTAGAATACCAAGAGAAATATTCTGCCGTAGGTCGTTTTCCCGGAGGCTTTTTCAAACGAGAAGCACGTCCTTCCAATTACGAAATATTAATCGCTCGACTTATCGACAGAGCTTTGCGACCCTTATTCCCTGAAGATTATCATGCCGAAACTCAAGTGTTGGTAACTTTAATATCCGGCGATAAAAAAGAACTTCCCGACGCCTTTGCAGGATTGGCAGCATCGGCAGCCCTCATGGTTTCCGATATTCCTTTTCACGGACCTATTTCCGAAGTAAGAGTAGCCCGCATCAACAATGTTTTTAAAATAAATCCGTCTATCGAAGAACTTGAAAATGCAGATATTGACCTTATCGTAGCTGCCACAATAGACAACATTATGATGGTAGAAGGCGAAGCAAAAGAAGTGCAAGAATCGGATATTCTTGAAGCATTAAAAACAGCTCACCAAGCCATTAAAATCCAATGCCAAGCTCAAATTGAATTAGCGGCAGAAGTAGAAAAAGCAAACCCGAAAAGAGAATATTGCCACGAAACCAATGACGAAGAACTAAGAGAACGCATTAAAAATGAAACCTATCAAAAAATCTACGATATAGCTAAAAATCCTACTACTAAACAAGAACGAACAGAAGCCTTTGAAAAAGTATTTGAAGATTTTTTAGCTACTATTCCCGAAGAAGAACTCGAAGAAAAAACCCCTATGGCAAAACGTTACTACGACCATGTGCAATGGGAAGCCGTAAGAAACGTAGTGCTTAACGAAAGAAAACGCCTTGACGGCAGAAAATTAGATGAAATACGTCCGATATGGAGCGAAGTGGACTATTTGCCTTCCGCTCACGGCTCAGCTATTTTCACTCGCGGCGAAACCCAATCTTTATCGACATGCACTTTAGGAACCAAATTAGATGAACAAATCATTGACGGGGCTATCATCGAAGGAACCGCCGATTTTATGCTTCACTATAATTTCCCGCCATTTTCGACAGGAGAAGTCAAGCCCATACGCGGAGTCGGACGTAGAGAAATCGGACATGGAAATTTAGCACTTCGAGCTATCAAACCCATATTGCCCGACAAAGAAGAAAATCCTTATACCATACGTTTGGTTTCCGAAATATTAGAATCAAACGGCTCTTCATCAATGGCTACCGTTTGTGCTTGTACCATGGCGCTGATGGACGCCGGCGTGAAAATCAAAAAGCCCGTTTCAGGTATAGCAATGGGAATGATAAGCGATAGCGACACAAAAAAATACGCTATTCTTTCCGACATTTTGGGCGACGAAGACCATTTAGGCGATATGGACTTTAAAGTAACGGGAAGTAAACATGGAATTACTGCTTGCCAAATGGATATCAAAGTAGAAGGCTTATCTTATGAAGTACTTGCCGAAGCTCTCGAACAAGCCAAACAAGGAAGACTTCATATATTAGGCGAAATGATGAAAACCATTAGCGAAACACGCGAAGATTATAAACCTCACGTTCCACGTATCGAAAAAATGCAAATCCCACGCGACGCTATCGGTGCCGTGATTGGACCCGGAGGAAAAGTCATTCAAGAAATTCAACGCGAAACCAATACCATTATTAATATTACCGAAGAAGAAAATTACGGCATTATCGATATCGCATCTTCCGATAAACAATCTATTGTTGCCGCCATTAAACGAATAAAAGCCATTGTTGCCGTCCCCGAAATAGGCGAAGTCTACGAGGGTAAAGTCAAAAACTTACAAAGTTTCGGAGCATTTGTAGAAATACTGCCCGGAAAAGACGCCCTTTTACATATATCCGAATACGATTGGAAACGTATTGATAAAATAGACCAATACCTAAAAGTGGGAGATGTTATTAATGTGAAATTAATTGAAATTGACGAGAAAACAGGAAAATTAAAAATCTCGCGTAAAGCATTACTACCTAAACCCGATTTTAATAAAAAAAATAAAAATTAAAAAAATACGAACGCATGAAAAAACTACCCTTATTGTGTAATGTGTTTTTAATTCTTTTACTGTCTGTAGTTGTAAGCAGTTGCAATAAAGAAAAGCAATTGGAACGCAAACTTCATAAAACAATAGAAAACTATATTGCAAAAGATTTAAAAAAAGGCGAACAATTAGACAGTATTGTTATCCTAAAAATAGACAGTGTTTCCGATTTTCATTTTGTAAAATACATTATCAAACCCGTTATTGATAATCGCATTGAAGAACTAAGTTTTATTAATTTTCATCTTTCCGACAGCACCATAGAAGACTTACAAATCAAACAAAACAATGAAAGAAAAATCAATGAATTAATAGATAAAATAACCGGCTACGAAACACAACTAAACAACAATCAATTAGATTCTAATAATTTAAAATACTATTTTGTAAGCGTGAAAGTTCACACAACCGTATCGCAACAAGCGCTGCAAGAATACTATGGATTTCCCATTACCCCCGATTTTCAAATATACGAAATCAAAGATATTTTAGAGGAATAAATCAATTTACTGCTAAACAGCTTAATTACTGTACTTTACGAATTGAAGATACATAACTTAAATATCTTATCCCTCTTCTATCTTTTTGAGATAAAAAAACAATATCAATATTTATCGTATCTCCAATATCATAAATACCATATTCTAATAATGTACTTATTTTGCCATTAATAGGAATATAATAAATATAATCTTCATAGCAAAATCCAAGTGCGGTGTTTGAACCTGAAAGCAAACTTGTATCTATAGCATTAATATCTTCTATATTATGTTCATTGGCTTTTCCTCCTCCTGTATATATAACTATAACTCCTTTTTTCTCACACTTCCCATTAATAAAAATCAAATTTTTATATAAACTTGGCATTTGGGGTTGTATTACCAACATTATAAAACATATTATTTTTAGTTTCATATTATTAAGTTTGAGTGTCCCCTATAGTAGGACAGTTTTTTTGTAAATATTTTTATTTTTTAACATTGCAAAAATATACTTTTCTTTCTTTACTTCTTTTCCTTCAACTGAAAAAATTAACAAAAAAACCGCCGCTACGGAAAGAAAACTCTTTACAAACAGTTCGTTTTGACTTTTATTGCTCACTCTCTTTTTTATCATTTACTCCCGTTTTGATTTTTTATGATTAATTGATTTAATGTTTAGACATAGGATTTAGCAACTCTCATTCTACAAAAATTTCCATTCTGGTATTTCGCGTATTATAATACACATCTTTTTTTTCACTACAAAAAACGGGATTTCTATTGCCATTACTGATTATGTAATAATTTTTAAAAGTCGTTTTTTCTTCTAATATTTCTTCCAAATTTCTACATAAAAGTTTTGAAATATCTTCATCCAAAAAATCTGCATAAAAACAATTTATTTCAATTCGTAATTTGTTGGTATCATTAATCGCAAGAAATTCAACTAAACTGTCTAATTGTTCCATTTTAATAAATCTATATCCACCTGATACGTGATGCGAAGGAATATTTAAAACCACAATAGACTTTTTATTAAGTGCTTTTTTATCAGTCGGATAACCATAATACACATATTGAGAATATCCATAAATACTCAAAAAAACAAAAAACAATATAAAAAATAATTCTATTAATGGTCTTCTTATTTTCATTTTCATTCCTTATTGTTTATTTCATTATTAAGTGTCCCCCCTCTATTAGGACAGTTTTTGTAAATATTTTTATTTTTTCAACATTGCAAAAATATACTTTTCTTTCTTTACTTTTTTTCCTTCAACTGAAAAAATTAACAAAAAAACCGCCACTACGGAAAGAAAACTCTTTACAAACAGTTCGTTTTGACTTTTATTGCTCACTCTCTTTTTTATCATTTATTTGATGTTTTGGTTTTTGATATAGTATATTAAATGTAATATTCTGCAATCTAATTTGATACATTGTTATTCGATTCATATCTTATTCCCTTATAATAAAAAACGCCTCCTCCTAATGAATCACATTTCATATTTACAATACTATCGGCTTTTTGAATTGACATATTATTGCCATTTTTATAATACCATTCTTTTAACTCTTTAATATCAAGTTCAAGAATTTCTTGTGAAGGATATCCAGGGGGTTCTGTTCTGTCAAAACGAAACTTATGCCCTGTTAATAAATATAAGTAATTTGTATTCTCATAAAATTCAATCCAATCATCCGTAGGTATTGGATTATCTAGCTCAGTTATTGAATCGTATATAATGATTTTATTTAATTTTTCATTGTAAAATGATTTAAAACTATCATCATATTCGGATTTATAAGAACAATTTGTGATTAACAAAATTAAAAGAATAACTATAATCAATTTTTTCATTTTTTTATATTTGTGCGTGAAACTTTGATAATCTTTTCTCGAGTATTATATGAATATAGAAAGGTTGCACCATTTTTTATATATTCTTGAGTAATAGTCCCCCTATTATATCTCTCGTTTCCTCTATACGAGCCATTAACACGATTTTCAGCAGCTATTCCAGATTTATGAGAACTATTATAACCTCCATCATCACCTTTTTTATAACCTAATTGAGCTTTTCTAAACTGTTCTTTTAATTCATGAATCAATTTTCCTTGTTTTGTTGCTAACCCTTTTCCTAAATCATCGAATTGATTAATATCAGCTATATCAATAGTGTTTTTTTTATAATTACCAATACAGATTTCTTTACTTCCCCAAACAACACCAATTTGAGCTGTTACACTATGATCATTAATCATTCCTGATAATTCATTATAAAAAGCTTTTTGTTGATCTGTCATTTTTGATAAATCTCCACCACCTTCTGTTGTTCTTAAATTTAACAAATAACCTCCATTTTTACCTTTTGTATAATACGCTTCAAATTGACCTCCTAAACCATTATTGATTACATATTTAAGTAGTTCAGCTGTGTATTTTCCAAAAAAAGTAAGTTCAATATCCTCCCCCGTCGGATCCACATACTTCACCGGATTATTCGCACAATACGCATAAGGACTTATAAACGGATACTTTTCAAAAAGAGGGTCTCTACTAATAAACGTCGGCGGGGCATAGTACCTTGCACTGTAATAATACATGTTATTCTCTTCGTCTAATTCTTTGGCGTTAAAGGCGTACTTGGGGATAATACCGGATTGCCAACCGGGACTGTATTCATACAAGAGTTCCCCGAAGGGGGTATAGAGAAAACCTTGGGTAATATTAGCATAATTATCCGTTACCATACCTGTGCTGCCGAGATGGTCGGGGTGGTAGAAAAAGAGGGCAGGCTCGTATCCGTTACCCAACAAATTGCATAAATCATTGGGGTAATGTAACGGGTTAATATCCATAATTTGGTCCCCGTTGATTAGTTCCGTTAATTCTTCCATCATTTCGTTATATTGTTCATTTCTTCTTTCATCTAAATAACCCGGATATTGGTTGTCTATTTGAAAAGCTTCAACACAAAGATCTTGGCTAAATCCGCTTCCTATCTTGCTCGCTATCCGCAGAGCATCAGCGTAATAGTGCTTGGTGTATTCTCCGTTTTGGTTCATGTTTAAATAGCCGTTGGGATAGAGCATTAGCTTATAAATTAGCAACGATACATTCATTCCACCGTATCCATTTGCCCACGCACCGGCACAGAACATATCATATTTATAGGTTCTTTCGCCCATGTTGTTTTGACTTCTATTGCTCACTCTCTTTTTTATCATTTATTCTCGTTTTTATTTTTAAAAGCATAAAATGGTACACTACCTACTAAAATCACTTTATTTATTAAGAACTTGTTCTATAAAATCATCTCTAACATAAAGACAAAAATCTCCTCTATATGCAACAATTCCATATTTTTCACTAAACCAATATAGACTAGTAGTACTTA
>JAAYQB010000131.1 GCA_012519525.1 Bacteroidales bacterium
CTTTGGCGTTAAAGGCGTAAAACCCCTCTAAATCTCCCCCAAGGGGGAGACTTTGTTTTACAGCGTATTGCGAGTTTATTGCGTTGTAGGTTAAGTGCATTTTTTTAAGTTATTTCGTTTTGCAAAGGTATACTTTTATTTCTTTACTTTTTTCCTTCAGCTGAAAAAATAAATATTTACCCCACTTTTATTTTTTTACCGCAGAGTTCCCAAAGGATTCCCAAAGGTCGCAGAGTTTCTTTGCGGTTAAAAAGAATGAACAATTACGAATGAACAATTAAAAATTACGAATTACGAACTGACGCTTCGAGAGCCTCAGCGTCCGAAGTTACTATAACGTAATAAAACAATAACAAACTGAAAATCAAACAATTTCAAACTCCCTCCCCATTTATTCGTAAAGCTATTTAAATTTTACATTAAGGTACTCATGCTTTTCGCTTCGCTTCAAGTGGGGAGGGCTGGGGTGGGGTAGATAAGTGAACAACGCTGTTAACTTGCAACACGCTGTCAGGGGTGGGGTGATGAGTGAGCAACGCAATCAACTTGCAATATAACATTGAAGAGTGGAGCACGAGTAAAAATATACAATCAAAACATACGTTTGAATATCAGTTGGTTAATAAAACCGAACGGACTAATTTCGGGTTGATTCGGTTAATAGTGTAAAAAAAATGAAAATAGTGCTTAAAAAATGATTATTTTTGTTGATGAACATAAAATAAGATTATATATTTGTAAATCGTTGAAATAAAATAATATGGCAAAGTGGCTGCAAAAATTATTTGGAACAAAATCCGAAAAAGACATCAAACAATTAACCCCTTATATTAATAAGATACAAGAAGTCTACCCTGAAATAGAAAAATTGTCCAACGATGAGTTGAGAGCAAAAACACATCAATTCAAACAGCAAATTCATGAGGCAATAAAAGAGGATAAAGAACGCATACAAGAGATTAAAGATAGTTTAGAACGCCGGTTCGATATGGCGATACAAGAAAAAGAGAAACTTTATGCCGAAATAGAAAGTTTGGAAGATGCTATTTATCAGCAAACAAGTGAAGTTTTACTCGAAATTCTTCCGGAAGCCTTTTCGGTTATAAAAGAAACGGCACGTCGGTTCAAAGAAAACAAAGAGGTGGAAGTTACAGCTTCCGATTTCGACCGCGATTTGGCAACTACTTTCGACAGCATTAATATTAAAGGCGATAAAGCTGTCTATCAAAACACTTGGATGGCAGGAGGCACTGAAATTGTTTGGGATATGTGTCATTACGATGTGCAATTGATAGGAGGTATTGTATTGCATCAAGGAAAAATTGCTGAAATGGCTACGGGAGAAGGAAAAACTTTAGTGGCTACCTTACCTGTTTACTTAAATGCTTTAACGGGCGAAGGAGTACATGTGGTTACCGTTAACGATTATTTGGCAAAACGTGACTCCGAATGGATGGGAATGCTTTATCAGTTTCATGGCTTAAAAGTAGACTGTATTGATAAACACGAACCTAACTCAAATGAGAGACGCGATGCTTATTTAGCCGATATTACTTTCGGTACCAACAACGAATTCGGATTCGACTATTTAAGAGACAATATGGCACGCAATGTTACAGAGTTAGTTCAACGAAGACATAATTATGCCATTGTCGACGAGGTAGACTCCGTATTGATTGACGATGCTCGAACGCCGTTAATTATTTCAGGACCAACACCGCGAGGAGAACAACAAGATTTTGATAAATATAAACCCATAGTAGAAAAGTTGTACAATGCACAACGACAGTTAGTAACAAATTTGCTTTCGGAAGCAAGACGTTTGCTCAACGATAGTACAAATCCTAAAAATGAAGAAGAAGGAGCAAAATTATTACTGCGTGCACATAGAGGAATGCCTAAAAACAAGGCACTTATTAAGATGTTAAGCGAACCCGGCATGAAGCAATTGCTTTTAAAAACGGAAAGTTTTTATATGGCAGAACAAAATAAAAACATGCCCATTATTGACGATGAATTGTATTTTGTTATAGAAGAAAAACTAAATTCGGTTGATATCAAAGATAAAGGTATTGATTTGGTGGCAAGTAATGCAGAAGAAGCCAAGTTTTTTATTATTCCTGATGTTGGAAGCGAAATAGCGGAATTGGAAAAATCGAATCTTTCTTCGGAAGAAAAAATAGAGAAAAAAAATGAAATATACCGCAATTTTTCCATTGCATCGGAACGTATTCATACCATTCAACAATTATTGAAAGCATATACTATGTTCGAAAAAGATGTCGAATACGTGGTGTTGGATAATAAAATTAAAATTGTTGACGAGCAAACGGGACGTATTATGGAAGGACGTCGCTATAGCGATGGACTGCACCAAGCAATAGAAGCAAAAGAGAACGTAAAAGTAGAAGCTGCTACGCAAACGTATGCTACCATTACTTTACAGAATTATTTTCGTATGTATCGTAAATTGGCGGGGATGACGGGAACCGCTGAAACGGAAGCCGGCGAGTTTTGGAATATTTACAAATTAGACGTTGTTACCATTCCAACCAATCGACCGGTAATCAGAGAAGATAGAGAAGACCTTGTTTATAGAACCAAAAGAGAAAAATATTCCGCTATTGTCAATGAAATATTGGATTTAAACGAACAAGGTAGACCCGTATTGGTGGGGACTACTTCTGTCGAAATATCGGAACTTTTATCTAAAATATTAACAACGAGAAGAATAAAACACAATGTCTTAAATGCGAAGCTGCATAAAAAAGAAGCCGATATCGTTGCTGAAGCAGGGCAATTGAGGGCTGTAACCATAGCAACCAATATGGCCGGACGTGGAACGGACATAAAATTAACGCCTGAAGTAAAAGAATTGGGCGGATTGGCGATTATCGGTACCGAACGACACGATTCTCGTCGTGTAGACAGGCAGTTGCGTGGACGAGCCGGACGTCAAGGAGATGTCGGAAGTTCCCAATTTTTCGTTTCATTGGAAGATGATTTGATGCGTTTGTTTGCTTCCGACCGCATTGCCAAAGTAATGGATCGTCTCGGATTTAAAGAAGGAGAAGTCATTCAGCATAATATGATTACAAATTCTATCGAACGCGCTCAAAAGAAAGTCGAAGAAAATAACTTCGGCATTCGTAAGCGTTTGTTGGAATATGATGACGTAATGAACAAACAAAGAGAAAGCATTTATAAAAAAAGAAGAAATGCTCTTTATGGCGATCGCTTGGAATTGGATATATCGGAAATGTTTAACAATATTTGCTCTTTTATAGCGTCTAACTATCAAGAAGATAGAGATTTTGAAGGATTTCAATATGCCGTAATTTCTGTTTTAGGATGTGAAAGTCCTGTGGATGAGAAGCAGTTTTATCAAGAGAAAACAGAAGATATAGCAACACAGCTTTATGATAGTGCGTATTTTAGCTACAAAGACCGCATCCTTAAGATGTCGGAAAAAGCAATGCCCATTGTACAGTCGGTGTTCGAAAGAGAAGGACATCGTTACGAAAACATTGCAATTCCTATTACAGACGGGAAAAAAACAATGCAGATAATAGCTAATTTACAGCGATGTGTAGATAATGGAGCACGCGAATTAGCATTAACGATAGAAAAAAACTTGACACTTGCTATTATTGACGATGCATGGAAAGAACACTTACGTGAAATGGACGACTTAAAACAGTCGGTGCAAACCGCTTCTTATGAGCAAAAAGATCCGCTTTTAATTTATAAATTTGAATCTTATGAGTTGTTCTCACGCATGCTGACGGGAGTATATAAAGATATCGTTTCTTTCTTAAATAATGGAAGAATTCCTATTTTAGAATCTCAAAATGTGCAAGAAGCCCGACTTCCGGTAAGCGATCAGGCTAAATTAAAAACAGGAAGAGAAGAAGTTTCTGCTCAAAGTACTTCGCAACCTCAAGTAACGCAACCCGTTAAAGTGGAAAAGAAAGTGGGAAGAAATGAGCCATGTCCTTGCGGAAGCGGAAAAAAATATAAAAATTGTCATGGAAGAGTTTAATGCTCTATAAAACGAACATGCCAAATTAAATATAAGTAGATGATTATAAAGAATTTTCCATACGATTTTCAATTAAAAAAATTATGAACGTATGAAAAAAAAAGCGGTTCTTTCAGTAAGCAATGATTTATATACCGACCCAAGAGTAGATAAAGTATGTCATACTTTAGATTCAATAGGTTATGAAGTGCTGTTGGTAGGACGAAAGTACCGTAATTCACCTGCTTTAACCCCTAGAATATATCCGACGAAACGACTGCATTTGTTTTTTAGAAAAGGAGCATTGTTTTATGCGGAAATGAATATTCGTTTGTTCTTTTTTCTTTTATTTACTCGTTGTGATGTATTTGTAGCGAACGATTTAGATACATTACTTCCTAATGTTTTGGCGAGTAAAATACGTCGAAAAAAAATAGTGTACGACAGCCATGAATATTTTTTAGGATTGGACTCAATAGCCGATAAACCTTTCGTAAAAAAAACGTGGACGATAATCGAAAAATATTGTTTTCCTAAATTAAAACATGTGATTACGGTTTCTCAATCTATTGCAAATCAGTATGAAAAAGAATACGGACTGAAAGTAAATGTAGTGAGAAATATCCCTATATCGCATCAGCCCGAATTAAAAGAAACCAAACAATCTTTGCAATTGCCGGAAGATAAAACAATTATCATTTTACAAGGAAATGCAATTCATCGGAATAGAGGGGGCGAAGAACTAATAGAAGCAATGCCGTTGATTGAGAATGCAGTGCTGATTGTCGTTGGTAGCGGAGATATTATCCCTTTTCTAAAACAAAGAACAATGGAATTATCCCTGCAAGATAAAATTGTTTTTATTGATAGACAAAGTCCTGAAAAATTGTTTCATTATACCTATTTCGCAGATATTGGAATAGCTTTTGATAAAAATGTGAGTCTCAATCATTATTTTAGTCTTCCGAATAAAATATTCGATTATATAAAAGCAACAACTCCTTATTTATGTAGTAATTTGCCGGAAAGGAAGTATATAACTGAAAAATATGAAGTTGGAATTGTATTGGACGAAATTACTCCGGTAGCTATAGCTAATGCCGTACGGCATTTAATGGATGATGAAAAATTATATAACCGGTTAAAAGAAAATTGTAAGCAAGCTGCTACCGAATTGACTTGGGAAAACGAAGAAAAAGTATTGAAAAATATTTATCTTAATTTATAAACTTGCAAGTTTTAATATGCTTTTGCAAATAATACTCTTTCATTAGAAGGTTTACCCGAATAAATACACACTCCGTCTTCTTGTGGATTATTGAAAGGAATACAACGAATGGTAGCCTTTGTCTTTTCTTTTATGATAGCTTCGGTTTCAGCTGTTTTATCCCAATGAGCAGAAACAAACCCGCCTTTGTTTTCAATAACATCAACAAACTCATCCCACGTGTCGACTTTAGTTGTGTTATCTTCTCTAAATTTTAAAGCTCTGTTAAATAAGTTGTTGTGTATATCTTCCAAGAGAGATTTTACTTTATCGATTATATTGTCTTTATCAATAAGTGTTTTCTCGAATGTATCTCTGCGAAAAAGTTCTACTTTATTGTTTTCTAAATCTCTCGGACCTATTGTTATGCGAATAGGTACTCCTTGCAATTCGTATTCATTAAACTTCCATCCCGAACGGTATTCGTCTCGGTTGTCATATTTTACACTTATATTATGGGCTTGTAGTGCTTCAACAATATTTTCGGCGACTTTATTTACTTGCGATAATTGTTCTTCGTTACGATAAATAGGGATGATAACCACTTGTAAAGGAGCAATTTTCGGAGGCAATATCAATCCTTTATTGTCGGAATGAGCCATGACCAATGCACCTATTAAGCGAGTAGAAACGCCCCAAGAAGTTGCCCAAACATATTCAAGTTTGTTTTCTTTATTGAGAAACTGAACATCAAAAGCTTTAGCGAAATTTTGACCTAAGAAATGAGAAGTTCCTGCTTGTAAGGCTTTTCCATCTTGCATTAAGGCTTCAATACAGTAGGTGTCAACAGCTCCTGCAAAACGTTCCGATAAAGATTTAGTGCCAATAACAACGGGAACTGCCATATAATTCTCTGCAAAATCGGCATAGATATGTATCATTTTTTCAGCTTCTTCTATAGCTTCCGCTTCCGATTGGTGAGCGGTATGTCCTTCTTGCCATAGAAATTCGGCGGTACGTAAAAACAAGCGGGTTCTCATTTCCCAACGTACAACATTAGCCCATTGGTTAATAAGTAATGGTAAATCGCGGTAAGATTGAATCCAATTTTTATAAGTACTCCAAATAATCGTTTCCGAAGTAGGACGTATAATTAATTCTTCTTCAAGTTTAGAATCGGGGTCAACAACAACGCCTTTGTTATCATCGCTTTGTTTTAAGCGATAATGCGTAACAACAGCACATTCTTTTGCAAACCCTTCCACGTGGCTTGCTTCTTGACTTAAATACGACTTAGGAATAAAAAGAGGGAAATAAGCATTCACATGTCCGCTTTTTTTAAACATACGGTCAAGTACATCTCGCATATTTTCCCATAAAGTATAGCCATAAGGTTTAATAACCATACAGCCTCGCACAGCCGAATTTTCAGCTAATCCGGACTTGATTACTAAGTCGTTATACCATTGAGAGTAATTCTCTTCCTTTGTAATTAATTGTTCTGACATTTTTTTGGTATAGTTTTTGAATTTATATTAATAAAAAGTATAACTTTGCAAAAAGAAATAGACGTGCAAAAATATAAAAAATAACAATATAAAATAAAGGAGGATCAAGTCATGAAAAAAATATTAAAAGTCAGCTTACTAATAGCAAGTGTGTTTTTCTTATCGTGTACTACAACTTCTACCATAATAGACGATGGATATTATACTGCCGCAGAAAGACAGCAAAAATTAGACAAAGAAAAAGCCTCAAAAGGGCAAAAAGAGTATGAAAGTCAGCAATCTTATAATCAGCAACAAAATCAGACTCAACAAAACTACAATCAACAAAACTACAATCAACAAAATTATAATCAACAACAAAAGCAAAATAATCAGTACTATAATAACCGGCAGTCGGATTACTCGGAATCTTACAGTGAAGGTGGCAATACATATATCACCCACAATTATTATTACGATTATGATAATTATTACGATTATGAATATGCTGCTCGTCTTCGCCGATTTTATAGTCCTTATTATAGTAGTTGGAGTTATTATGACCCGTATTATACCAATATGTATTGGTATAGTCGTAATCCGTCACATTGGGGAGTAAGTGTTTATTTAGGATATAATTTTTGGTGGGACCACCCTTATTATCGTCCTTATTATTACAATCCTTA
>JAAYQB010000011.1 GCA_012519525.1 Bacteroidales bacterium
ACTATATACAATTCTTATATAGCAACCACTCAAATAATAAATGAAATAATTGATAGCAATCAACATTCTGTCAATTGTTATTTTGATAGCATTACCTACGGTTCTCAATCAGGAAAAATAATAAAAGGAAGTGCTATGGATACTGCTTTTATGAAAACAGCGGCATTTGTAGACTCTCTAAATCAAGGATTAAGCGAAAAGAAATGGAAGCAAGATTATGCAGATGAACCGATTAACAACGGATTCCCTATTTTAATGTGGCAAAAGAAAAAACAAACCATAAAATGGGAAGTAGCAACTGACACTTTATATGTTGGAGATTATTTTAAGCCCACCGCAACTGCTACATCAGGATTAACTGTCAGCTATTATGTTTACGACTTTTTCAACTGGAATATCATTGGCAATCAGCTTTTTATTACAAATAAAGGAGAAGCTATTTTAATAGCTAAACAAGAGGGAGATAGTATCTACGATCAAGCACCTTGGGTCTATAAAAAATTTTATTTTATCCAACGACAGCAACCCAATGTAGATGTGGAAGTAAAAGAAATTATATCTCCGGTAGCTGATAGTTGTTATGACGAAGGAAGCACTATTTTCTCAAAGCTAAAAATAATCAATCATTCAAGTGAAAAACTAACAAATATTTCGTTGGTTATTAAAATTGACACTTCCAATAAGCATATGCAAACATTTGCAGAAAAAATACTTACTTTAGAACCTAATGAAATTTTGATATACGAAGTTCCTTTCGGATTTAAAGTGCCGAAAAAAACAAACAATAACAAATTCACAACAACTGTCTATATCAATAAAATAGAAAACGATACCAATCAAAAAAATGACACATTAATTATCAGTTCATGCATAGAAAGTGTAAGTATAACAGAAAAAGAAACCATTTATTTTAAAGTTGGAAAACACCAACCCAATCCGGCAAGTACAATTGTTACTATCTCCTATAGTATTCCACAACAAGGAAATATTTTATTAAAAATAATGAACATTAACGGACAACTTCTCTATGAAAAAACAATTTATTCCCTACAAGGCAATCACAAAATAGAACTAAATACAAGTAGCTTATCAAACGGAATATATTACTACACAATGGAATATAAAGAAAAAACCATCACTCATAAAATGCTAATACAAAGATAATTGATAACTTATTATTAAGTCAGATTTAAATTCACGCATCCCACCCTTCCTCCAATGTTTTTTCTTCTAAAAAAATGAAAACAAAAAACACTCTCTTTCTTTAAAAAAAATAACAATTTTTCTGTAAATCAAAAAAAATCACATTATTATCAGGCTATTCATTTATATCCATTGAACATTATTTTAAGTTATTGGTTTTTATATAAATTAAAGTAAGTTAAAAGCATTATGACAAGTTGGAATATTAAAGAAAATTTATTACAAGATATTTTATCAGAAGACGTCGACACATTTCCTTTATTAAATCCTATGGAAATGGAAGAAATTCAGCAATATGAAATTCCATCAACTATCCCTATTCTTCCATTACGCAATACGGTAATGTTTCCGGGTATTGTTATTCCTATAACAGTGGGTCGCGAAAAATCAATCGAATTAGTCAACGACAATCATAAACAAAAAAACCTTATTGGTGTCATTACCCAAAAAGACGAAAACATTCAAGACCCCGGCGAAGAAGATCTTTATAAAATAGGCACATTATCAAGCATTTTAAAAGCCTATCGAATGGCAGACGGCAGTACGACCATCATTGTGCGTGGATTAAGGCTGTTTAAAATAGAAAAAATAACCACTACTCACCCCTATCTTAAAGCTTTAGTATCCAAGTATGAAACCAACGATTTAGATAAAACTATTATCGAAAGCGATAAGTTTAAAGCTACGATGGCTTCTTTAAAAGAAGTAACGGAAAAATATATGAAACTATCTTCCACTCATCATTTTTCTCCTGAAACTATTTTTGCTTTAAAAAACATTGACCATCCGTCTTTTGTAATGAATTTCATAGCTTCTAATTTAGAATTGGATATTTCCGAAAAACAAAACATTCTTGAAACGCAAGATGTTTTAACCAAAGTGAAAACCATTTTAAAAAAGCAAATAAAGTCTCTACAAATGGAAGAGCTTAAAGTACAAATACAAAAAAAGGCGAAAACAGAATTGGATAAACAACAAAAAGAATACCTATTAAATCAACAACTAAAAGTCATTCAAGACGAATTAGGTGATAATACGATTACGCAAATTGTTAAAGATTTAAAAGCCAGAGCCGAAAAAAAGAAATGGAACGAAGATACCAAAAAGCAGTTTGAAAAGGAAATTGCAAAATTAGAGCGAATGCACCAAATGTCGCCCGATTTTACGGTACAATTGAATTATTTAGAACTACTTGTAGATTTACCTTGGAACGAGTATGTTACTACCGATATAAACCTTGATAAAGCACGTCAAATACTCGATGAGGACCATTATGGATTGGAAAAAATCAAAGACCGCATCATCGAATACTTAGCAGTGCTAAAACTAAAAGGCGATATGAAATCTCCCATACTGTGTTTTGTCGGTCCTCCCGGAGTCGGTAAAACTTCCTTGGGAAAATCTGTTGCAAGAGCAATGGGACGAAAATATATTCGTATGTCATTAGGAGGATTACACGACGAATCGGAAATCAGAGGACATCGCAAAACCTATATCGGCGCTATGCCGGGACGTATCATACAAAGCATACGCAAAGCCGAGTCGGCAAATCCTGTTTTTGTTCTTGACGAAATTGATAAAATTTCGGGAGCAATTCATCAAGGCGACCCTTCTTCCGCTATGTTAGAAGTTCTTGACCCGGAACAAAACAGCACTTTTTATGATAACTTTTTAGAAACCACTTTCGATTTATCGAGAGTAATGTTTATAGCTACGGCTAACTCACTCAACAGTATACATCCTGCTTTAGTCGACAGAATGGAAATCATTGACTTGCACAGCTATTTAATGGAAGAAAAAATCGAAATAGCCAAAAGACATTTGATTCCACGTCAAATCAAAGAGCATGGATTAACAAAAAAACACATTGCTTTTTCAGATACTATTATCCAACATATTATTAGTAACTATACCAGAGAAGCCGGCGTGAGACTTCTTGAAAAAACCATTGCTAAACTTATTCGGCACCAAGCATTTCTAATTGCTAACAATAGCAAATATTCAAAAAACATAAACAAAGAACATATCAATAAAATATTAGGAAGTCCGCTTTACAAAAAAGAAAACGACTTAAAAACCAGTAAAGTAGGAATAGCTATCGGTTTGGCATGGACACCCGTTGGAGGCGATATTTTATTTATAGAAACAGCTACATCGGAAGGAAAAGGCAATCTTTCAATTACCGGCAACTTAGGAGATGTAATGAAAGAATCGGCAACCATAGCTTATGAATATTTAAAAGCCAATGCACACACATTTAATATTGATTCAACGATATTTAAAGATAGAGATGTTTTTATTCATATTCCTGAAGGAGCAACACCTAAAGACGGTCCGTCAGCCGGAATTACATTACTAACAGCATTGGTATCTACTTTTACCGGTATTAAACCACGAGATAACATCGCCATGACAGGAGAAATTACATTGCGAGGAAAGATAACTCCCGTAGGAGGAATTAAAGAGAAAATATTAGCTGCAAAACGTTCCGAAATTTACGACATCGTTCTTCCTGCCGACAATAAAAGCAATGTTGATGAAATTGACAAAAAATACATTGAAGGTATGAACTTCCATTATTTCTCTAATATGACCGATGCGCTTAAGTTTAATTTACAGCTATAACAGTCTGTAAACTATAAAAAATCAAAAAAAAGCACAGTTTTTGATATTATTACAGAAAATAAATATACTTTTGTAATTTAAATAATTTTTTATATGAAACGAACATGCCCGACTAATTTTGAAACACAAGTAGATGATTACAAAGCATGTGAGTTCCATACAACCATCAACTAAAAAAATATAGAGGTATGAAGAATTTAATTTTCACTGTATTATTATCAAGTTTACTGATATTTACGAATGCACAAGAAAAATCCATAACCAAAGCCATTCCTTTACCAAGTGTAGATATAAAAACGGTTAACGGTAAAAGTTTTAACACCAAAGACATTCAAAATGATGGAAAACCCATAATCATTTGCTTTTTTGCCACATGGTGTAAACCCTGCATGGTAGAATTAAAATCCATTGCCGAAGTTTACGATGATTGGCAAGACGAAACGGGCGTTAAAATTTATGCCGTTTCCATAGACGACACTCGTTCGAGTGCTAAAGTATTGCCGCTTGTCAATGCTAACGACTGGAATTACGAAGTATTATTAGATGAAAATCAAGATTTTAAAAGAATTTTAAATGTAAACGATATTCCTCATACATTTATATTAAACGGCAATAGGGAAATTATTTGGCAACATACCTCTTATGCTCCCGGTGTAGAAAAAGAATACATACAAGTCGTAAAAAAGATTTTAGAAGAAAAATAAAAAACCAAATGAAAAAAATTTGTTGTATTCTTTTACTATTTACAATAGGAAGTAACGCTATTTTTGCACAAAACAACTTTTTAAACAATGGTAAAATTAGTGGCAATCTACAACTTGACGCTCAATATTATATTCCGGACAGTACCATCGGTGCCGAAAATTTAGAAAACAAAATAAGAGCCAACATTTTCGCCAACATTAATTATATCAACGGAGGATTTTCAGCAGGTTTTCGTTACGAAAATTTTGAATACCCTCTCATTGATTTCGAGAAAATCAATTATGTAGGAAGCGGACTCCCCTATTATTATGCGGCTTACAATCACCAATATTTTGAAGTGGTAGTAGGAAGTTTCTACGAACAGTTTGGAAGCGGTTTGATTTATCGCTCTTACGAAAATAGAAATTTAGGTTACGACAATGCAACACAAGGAGTCAAAGTAAAAGCTAAACCCTATCAAGGAATTACACTCACAGGAGTCTATGGAAGACAACGCAATCTATTCATTAACGAAGGATTGGTGCGAGGTTTTGACATGAATATTTCGTTCAATGAAATATTCAAAAAAATAGACGAATCCAACTTTAGAAGTAGTATCGGCGGAAGTTTTATCAGCAAATTTGAAAGAGACAACGACCCTGATTACAAATTACCTCAAAATGTAGGAGCTTTTGCCGGTCGTGCTTCTTTTGGATATGCAGGTTTTAATCTGCAAGGCGAATATGCATGGAAGTGCAACGACCCCTCGGCAGTTAATAACATGATTTACAAAAACGGAGAAGCACTTCTCTTAACAACATCTTATTCTACAAAAGGATTGGGCATATTTTTAACGGGACTACGTACCGACAACTTCGACTTTCGAACAGTGCGTAATGCCGTAGTGAATAACAATATTATCAATTACATTCCAACACTATCAAAAGAACGCACTTACAATCTTTTAGCCAACTATTCCTACTCATCTCAGCCCACAGGACAAATAGGTTTTCAAGCTGAAATAAACTATAAAATTCCTAAAAAAACAAAAATAGGCGGACGATACGGAACCGATATTATGGTAAATTATTCACGCATACATGATATTAAGAAAAAATATGTTAGCGATGCCTTTATGGACGACGGCAATATGGATTTAAGTGGAACAGACGGTTACACTTCTTCGTTTTTTGCTTTTGGAAAAGAAGTTTTTTTCGAAGATTTTACTTTCGAAATGGGAAGACGCTTCAATAAATCATGGAAATTAATTGTAAGCTATGTTTATTTACATTACAACATAGAAGTTATTGAAGGACATTTTGGTGACCCCAACGTCCATGCACATACCGTTATTACTGATTTAACTTATCAAATCAACGATATACATTCGCTTCGCTTAGAGCTGCAACACATGAACACACAACAAGATAAAGGAAATTGGATGTATGCACAATTAGAATATGCCATTGCACCCCGCTGGTTTTTCTCTGTCTTAGATGCTTGGAATTATGGAAATAAAACAAAAGAAAAGCAAATCCATTATTATAACGTAAGCACTTCATTCGTGTATAAAACTTCTAAATTCAGTCTTAGTTTTGGCAAGCAAAAAGAAGGAATACTTTGCGTAGGAGGCGTCTGCCGTGCCGTTCCTGCATCTTATGGATGTAATCTTTCAATAGTAACAAGTTTTTAATAACATAAAAAATGAAAAAAATCATCTTTACTTTTTTAGCATTAAATCTTATCATTGCAGTGAATTACAACTGCGATAAAATAGAAAAACCATACAAAGTAACAGAAAATCCTCTTGACACTCCCGATTTTCCTGCGTTAACAATGCCCATACAAAAATATTTACTAGAAGATTTTACAGGACATACATGCGTCAATTGTCCACAAGCTCATAAAATAGCCGATGAAATAAAAAACGAAATGTGCGATACGCTCATTGTATTAGCTATACATGCAGGAAATAATGCCGAGCCTATTGCTGCACCTTACGATGCAGACTATAGAACCGAATTAGGTAATCGTATTACGAGTGATTTTAATGTAAGCGACTATCCTTCAGGAATGATTAATCGCAAAGTATTTGATTCAACCCGAGTCCTTAGCAGAAACGTATGGAAAGCAAATCTAAAAAACATTCCACGTCAAACACCAAGTATAGGTTTACAAATACTAAGTGCCGATAAATCTTCCGATTCTGTTAATATATTTGTAAAAACAACTTTTTTAAGCAATTCGAATAAGAATTTAAAACTATTTGTAGTGTTAACAGAAAGCGGCATTGTGTCTGCACAAAAAAACAATACTTCTGCTATAGGTCCAAGACCTGACATTCTTGATTACAAACACAATCACATGCTTCGCTCACACATTGCACCTATAGAGGGAAGTATAATAGCAACATCCGACACTCCTATTTCTGAAAATGAATATGTTATTAAAGGTTATACATTGTATTTGAAAGGAAAACCTTGGAAACTTGATAATTGTTCTATTATTGCCTTTGTAATAGATTGTAATACACAAGAAGTTATTCAAGTAGAAGAAGTTGATTTTTAAAGAATATTTGCTAATTGTTCTTTTATTTTTTCTAATTCGTCTTTCATCTGTACTACTTTTTGCTGAATATTAGCTTCCAACGATTTAGACCCTAAAGTATTAATTTCTCTTCCTATTTCTTGGCAAATAAATCCTAATTTTTTACCATTGGATACGTTTTCTTGCATAGTTTCAATAAAATATTCGCAATGCTTGAGCAATCTAACTTTTTCTTCCGTAAAATCCATTTTTTCAATATAAAAAATCAGTTCTTGTTCAAATCGGCAAGGATCACAAGTTAGATTTTGCTCCGAAAAATCATTGAACGATTTTTGTAGTCGGTTTTTTATGGCACTAATACGTGCTTCTTCAAAAGGCGTGATTTCATCTAAATATTTTAAAATCATATCAATATGCAACTTGAAATCACGTGCTAAAACTTCTCCTTCTTTCTCTCTGCATTGATTCGTTAAATGACAAGCCTCTGTTATTGTTTTCTCTAACAACTTCCATTCTTTTGCATTGTTTTCTATTACCCCTGTTTCAACAACATCAGGAATATTCATAGCAATAGAAAAAATATCCGTATCCGATATATTAATAGCTAAGTCGGTACTAATTTCTTTTAATTCTTTAAAATGTTTTTTTAAGGCTATCGGATTGACAGTATAGTTATTAACAGAACAGCCGTCCTCTTCTATCGTTATTATACATTCTATTTTTCCTCTTTCCAATAAATTTGAAATCAATTTTCGAATATCATTTTCCATTTCTCTTAACTCGGAAGGAAGTTTAATGGAAAAGTCAAACTGCTTAGAATTAACACTACGAATTTCTACAAGGCAAGTTTTATCTTGCTTTTTATAGCTAGCATTCCCAAATCCTGTCATTGATTTTATCATAAGCTAATATTTATAAATTTTCGGCAAAGATACTGAAATTAACTTTACCATATTTTCGCTTTTGATAAAATTTAGGATATTGCCCGTAATCAATAGCAAGAGAATGTTCGATAATTAAAAAACCATCTTCTAATAAGAGATTGTTATTCAGCACTAAATCGGGTAAAAGCCCATAATTATCCCAATCGTAAGGCGGATCGGCAAAAATTACATTGTATTTAGTTTTACAAGATTTTAGAAAATCAATGACATCGGCTCTAATTACATGTACATTATCGAATTTTAATTTGGTAATTGTTTTATGAATAAAGTTAATACACTGTTGATTATTATCTACTGCCGTTACGGATAAAGCCTCGCGTGCTGCAAATTCATAAGTCATATTACCTGTACCGGCAAATAAATCTAAAACTTTAATATTATCAAAAAAGAAAAAATTATTGAGAATATTGAATAAACTTTCTTTTGCCAAATCGGTAGTAGGTCTTACCGGCAAATTTTTAGGTGCGATAATATGTTTTCCTCTATGATTACCGCTAATAATTCTCATAATAATTTGTATTTAAAATAAATCACAAAAATAATGACTGTTTTCTACTAAAGCTAAACCTGTATTTTTATCAATCAGCGTATCTTTAAAATACTTTTTAACCATTTGGAAAACAGGCGACTCTTCTTCTATATGTCCTATCATCATTATTTGTACTTCTTCCGTTTGCACAAATATTTTACGAATAAAATTCACGATATAATACGTAAAATCCAACTCATTAGCAAAAGAAAATCCATTGGCAGCTAAAAAATTATTCCTTTCGACTGCCAATACTGTAAAATGCTTATTTTCGACAAAAACAAGTATTTTCTTTTCAGTTTGATTATAATTGTTAATCAGTTGAAATAAATTAGAAATAGTCGTTTTTAGTAAAAATTTCGGAAAATACTCATCTATTGCCTTTTTCAATGCATCTTCGCAAATAGAAAAGTTGTAAAAATCATAAATGTCAATCCATTCCGTAATAGAAGAAAACAACTGACTATTAGGTGTTAACGTGGCTATTAAAGCATCTTCATTTTTTTTATCATAAAAATCTTTAGGGATTTGTGTGTTTATCTTATTATAAAGATAAAATATATTTTTCTTACATTCGAGCTGTAAGTTTTCATTAATTTCAGCAATTTGCGCTATTAAATCTCTATTATTGTAAGATGAAGGTAACTTATATTGATTTAGCAAATATAAATCCTTGGTTTCAGCATGACGAATAGCTATTGTTACTTCATTCGAAAGCAAACGTATTGATTTCGTGTAATTTGCTATATTAACATTCTCTTTATCACTCTTATAAGTAAAAACCAAGGAAATAAGTTCCATAATTATTGCCAATTACCATCCGTAGACGCTTCTGTTAAAGAACCTAATATTAAGTCAATAACATTTTCTTTGTAATCATAATTAGGTCCTAAAAACTGATCTTGTAAATCACTGTATAATATGTTTCCCAAAAATACATCCGTAACAAGTTTATCTTCGTCTAAATTTTTAAGATATTGCGATTTTAAAGCTTTTACTTCATACACATACACTTTAATATTTCCTCTTGTTATGGTATCGGCAGCCATAGCAAATTTTTCCCCATTCGAATAAGGAATCACATCAAAAGTATTGATATCTAAATTAGGAAGAGTTTTCAGCATCTCTTCTTTTGCACTTACAACAACCGTATCACGACGAACGATTTTCATTTGAATAGCTTGTGCTTCTGTAAGTGTATCAGGAACATGACCTTCTTTAATAACAATTCTCATGGTTCCATTATTCCAAAAATCTCTTAACTGCTCAGCATTTTGAGCATAAGAGCCTTTTTCCATTTTATAATAAGCTTGTAAATCTCTTATATTCTTTAACTTTTCGATAACAGCCGCTTTGCGTGCTTCATAAACTTCATTAAACTTAACAGGTCGCATCAATGAACGATATATTAAAACTGCAAAAACAACGATTCCCGTTATCAATATTACTTGTAATAATGTGTATTTCCAATTTTTCATTTAATTATAATTTAAAGTTATGTTTTTTAATTAGTTAAAATATTTTTTAATAGCAAAATTAATATTGCAAATGTACAAAAAAATACTGTTTTATTTAACAATTTTTAAATAAAAAAACAAAAACATTTGAAAAACAAAAACACTATTCAGATTATCAGAAACTTAAATAATTATTTTTGAGTTTTTTTGAATGTTTATTTTTTTTATATTTTTGCAGAAATTTAATTTAATAATTTTTTTATGAAAAATACGTATGTTTTAATGCTTATTTTATTAAGCCTCAGTTTAACAGGTTTTTCTCAAATAGATAAAATCTTAGGAAAATGGAAAACAATTGATGAGAAAGATGGCAGTGAACAATCTATTATTTACATTTATAAAGCAACAAACGGTAAATATTACGGCAAAATAGAAAAACTTTTTAAATACTCTGATAAATTATGCACTGAATGCCAAGGTGCAAATAAAGACAAACCCATTTTAGGTATGATTATTATTAACGAAATGGAACTAAAAGACAATGAATTACGTAACGGAACTATTCTCGACCCTAACAATGGAAAAGTTTATAATTGTAATATAAGTTATGACGCCAAAACCAAAAGCCTTAAAGTAAAAGGTTTTCTTGATAAAGCCGGCTGGTTAGGTAAAACTAAAACATGGTTTCGAGCAGAATAACAACATATTACGTACAATAAATTGCTCCTCCACAATTATCTTGATTAGCTCCTGTAACACTTTTCAAGCAATTAGGGGTTTGTTGTAATCGTAAAAGCCCCAAAAAAGCAAAAATCAATGCTTCTTTATACTCAACAAGTTTATCTTCCGGAATAATTAGTTGACTTTCTTTAGCAAAAAATTGTATTCTTTCTATTAAAAATTTATTTTTAGCTCCTCCTCCTGTGATTAGTATTTTGTGTAATTTTTCTTTTAAAACAACGGTAGCTATTTGAAAAGCTATATGCTCTACAAATGTACGCAAATAATCTTCTACAGATAATTTATATTCCTGAATACAAGACAGAAATTCACCAAACACCCACTCTTTTCCCAATGATTTAGGATAAGGTTTCCTATAATAAGCTATATTATTTAAGGTGGCATACAGTTCTTTATCTACTTTTCCAGATTGAGCCAAATGTCCGCCAACATCATAAGAATAGCCTTTCATTTGTGCCATATAATTCAAAATCATATTAGCCGGAGATATATCATAGGCGATGCGACTTGCTCGCTGTCGATAGGAAATATTGGATATTCCACCAATATTTAAACATGCGTCGTATTTTCCGAAAAGCAATTCATCACCAATGGGAACCAATGGTGCTCCATGTCCGCCTAAAGCCACATCAAGTGAACGAAAATCGCATATCGTACTCACACCGCTATTGGCAGCTATCGATGCTCCCGAACCAATTTGAACCGTCATTCTTTTCTCCGGTTGATGAAAGATGGTATGTCCATGCGAAGCAATATAATCGACTTTTAAACGGTGTTTTCGTATGAATTTCTTTACCAATAATCCAAGTAATCTACCATACTCTATATGCGTTATGTTAAAAGTTAATCCATCGCTATTTTCTAATTCTTTTAAACGTTTCAACCATTTATTGGTATAAGGAATTGTCTCGGCTTCAACGATAGTATACTGCCATTTGTTATCTATTTTTTCAAAAACACAATAGGCAATATCTACCCCATCCAATGATGTCCCCGACATTAAACCGATAATATGATACTTCATTTTATATATAATCAACTATACGTTCCATTTGCATACTTCGAGAGCCTTTAATTAGAATGACAGCATTTTCAATTTTTTCTTTTGTAATATGTTGAGACACTTCTTCAATAGTTGAAAAAGAAAGATAAGGCAGATGATCGGTTAAAGCAAATTCATTGCCAACCAAATAAACACGTGTAAATTTATTTTTCTCTATTAAATTTACTATCGCCTGATGTTCTTTTAAGCTATCTTCTCCCAACTCTTTCATATCGCCTAAGATAAGAATTGTATTCTCATTCTTGATTTCGGCTACATTTTCAATAGCCAATTTCATACTCGAAGGATTGGCATTATAGGCATCTAATATTAATGTATTCGTAGCTTTTTTCATTAATTGCGAACGACAATTATCAGGCGTATAAGATTGCAATGCCGTTTGTATTTTCAAAAATGGGATATGAAAATATCCTCCGACTGCAATTGCAGCCATTATATTATAAAAATTATATTTTCCCATTAATTGTGTAGTAACAGTCTGATTAAATGCAGACAAATACACTTTACAGCTCATATCTCCTTCTTCTACATTTCCTATATAATTAGCACTCGGATGTGTTCCATAAGTTATTTGCTTTATACCCTTAGCATAATGCATCAACAAATCGTCATCTCTATTGACAAAAACAGTTCCGTTTACCTTTTTTATTGCTCTATACAAAGCTGTTTTGGTTTCAGTTATTACCTCTATACTCCCAAAACCTTCTAAATGTGCTTTTCCAATATTAGTAATAATGCCCATGGTTGGCAAAGCTATATCGCACAAAAACTCTATTTCATGTGCATGATTAGCACCCATTTCGATAATTGCAATTTCTATTTCTTTAGTAATAGCAAGTATCGTTAAGGGAACTCCAATATGGTTATTAAGATTCCCTTTTGTTGATAAAACTTTATACGAAGTTGCTATAACACTATGTAGTAGTTCTTTTGTTGTTGTTTTTCCATTTGTACCTGTAATTCCAATAACCGGAATAGATAATTGTTTTCGATGAAATCGGGCTAAGGATTGTAAGGTTTCCAATACATTTTCAACCAATAGACAGTATTCATTCAACACATATTTTTCTTCATCTACTATTACATAAGCAGCTCCTTTTTTCAAAGCTTCTTCTGCAAATTGATTTCCATTAAAATTAGCACCTTTTAAACAAAAAAAAATGCAATCTTTTTGTATGTTTCTTGTGTCGGTAGATATAGTCGGATATTGACAATATATATTATATAAATCTACCGTTGCAATCATAAACTATCATAAAAAACAAATCCTCCTTTGAAGGAGGATTTATTATATTGTAATTATTTTATCTTCCATAATTGGGATAGCCAACACGTGCCATGGCGCAACGAAAGCCTATGTTAGAAGCAGATTCATTTTCATCTAAAAATCTTCTATTGCCCGGACTGAACCAGTATTGCATATCTTTCCAAGATCCTCCTTTATAAACCCTTGTATTATCATCAACCAAAGAATATGTTCCTGTAGGATAAGCAGTTTTATCATACATCTGTTTTGTAGCTTTTGTATTGTCTTTTTTCTGCCAAGTTTCCGTTGAACCTGCACCATAAGTTGAAGCCCAGTCTCCATCTAAGAAGTTTTTATTATCTGCCGCACGATAATTTCTTCTTCTATCATTTTTAAAATCCGATACCGGCACCATAGGAACTTGCCCTACTTTATCTCCATCTTCTATTCTATCGTCAACAGTACCATCATCCATTAGTTTAGGAGTTTCATAATAATTACCTCTAAAAGGATTCAAATCAGCCATATCATCTAATGATAACTGACGATAGATATCCATTACCCATTCCGCAACATTGCCTGCCATATTATAGAGTCCGTAATCGTTGGGCCAATAATAAATAACAGGATTGGTATAATCTGCCACATCGTTAAGATTACCGGCAACACCCATATAGTCTCCTCTTCCTCTTCGAAGGTTGCCAACAAACGAACCGTAATATTTCTTATCATCCGTACGTGCAAAATGACCGTTCCAAGGATACACTCTTCGTTCAAGTATTCTTTCTTGTAAAGTGTTCCCTATAAGTCCTAAAGCTGCAAATTCCCATTCAGCTTCAGTCGGAAGTCGATAGCGAGGTAATAAAATACCGTCTTCCATTCTTGCATTTCTATCTTCACCGGTCAATATATACTGTAATCTTCTATCGCTATTTTGCTCATAATCAGGATACATCAGATAAGCATCCGTATTAAAATAACCTTCTGCGGTAGGTTCATTAGTTTCATTAATCAGACCCATATCCACTAATATTTTTTCGTTTACGCGGTCGGTTCTCCAAGCACAATAATTGACTGCTTGCACCCAACTAACACCCACAACAGGATAGTTTTCATAGGCAGGATGCCTCAAATAATATTCAACATAAGGTTCATTGTATGATAGTTTATCTCTCCAACAAGCCGTATCGGGTAATGCTTTCGCATACACAGAAACAAAATCGGCGGGGACAAATACTCTATACAACCAATATAAATATTCGCGATATGCCAAATTGCTTACCTCCGCTTCGTCCATAAAAAAGGAAGATACGGTTACTGTTCTCGGATAATTATCCCAATCTCTCATAACATCTTCTTCCGTTCTACCCATTGTAAAACGTCCTCCTTCAATAAAGACAAGCCCCGGACCTGTAATTTGTTCTTGGTAAGGTACTACTTCAAACCCACCATTTTCAGGACGATTATATTCCCAACCTGTTGTAGAGGAATATTCTCGGCTACACGAATTTAATACTAAAAAACTTGTACTTACACTAAGTACTACTAACGAAATTAAAAATTTATATGTTCTCATATCTAATAAATTTTATTCTTTTAATAATTAAAAACTTGGACAATTAAGAGCCCGTATTCTTCTTGCTTTAACCGGACATGGAAGTTTAAACTGTGTCGAAACCTCATGAGTTCCTCCCGAACCTTTTAAAGAAATTCCCATATCATAAGAGTATCCTATTTTGAAAAAATCGTACTCTATTCCAAAAAGAAATATCAACGCATCTACATTGTCAAAACCATTGCGCAACCACACTCCTACTGTTAAAGGATAGTAATTAAAGTATGCTCCATAATTCATAGTAGCATAAGCTGCTCCGTCCGATATTTTTGTTTGATATTGAAAGATAAGGTTAGGAGAAATTGACATATCTCCTATACGCTTAGTTTTTTTACTTTTATGTTTATTTAAATTCAATAATGCTCCTATGTGAGCCGTCATTTTTATTGGCAATCGAGACATCTCGTCCGATTCGGTAATAAATCCTTCTTTTGGTTGCGTAAAGTGATTCACAGCAACTCCACCGTATACTTTATCTGAATACACGACCAATCCGGCTGAAAAATCTGCAATTCCTTTACTTAAATATTTCACATTATCTTCTTTCGTTTTATAAACAAATCCGTTTTTAGGATCTATCATATCCGGAAATGTCAATTTAGTCCAATCCAATGTTTTCTGCTGAAAGGTTGCTTGTATCGCCATACGCATAGTTACCTTTTTAGAAAGATCTAACTTATAAGCATATATTAAACTGATAGCGTTAGTGTTAACCGTTCCACTTGCTGCTCTATCCCCCAAGAACAATACTCCTACACCTCCCGACAACACATCAAAATGCTGATCATAAGAGGCTGAATAAGAAACATATGTCCCACTAATAGCGGGCCATTGATCTCTAAAGTTAGCTACTATACGAGGACATACGATAGAACCCGCAAAAGATGGATTCAAATATAATGGATTTGCATAATATTGTGAAAAATGAACATCTTGCGCTTTAGTACTTAACGACACGTAAAGTACTAAGAATCCAATAAAACCAATTATTTTCTTCTTTTTAATCATCTATTCTGTTTTATTTTGCAAAGATATAAATTATTTTCACAATAAATTTAATTCTTTTGAAAAATTTTTAATTATTTATACGTTGAACAATACAAAAAGGTTTCCAAATGTTTTTCTATCGCAATTATTTA
>JAAYQB010000132.1 GCA_012519525.1 Bacteroidales bacterium
AGGATGATGAACAAATGGAAATCATCTTTTTTGCTCTTTTTTCAAAAATTATTTCTATCAATTTTCAACCTTATTTTCATACAAAGACAAAATAAATTGGCTTTTTAAGGGTCGACTAATTAATATAATGCCTATTTTTTTCATATCTTCTATTATCTCTTTTTCATATTTTTATTTTAAAAAGAACTTTATTTTTAACGTTGCAAAAGTATACTTTTATTTGTTTCTTTCTTTACTTTTTTTCCTCTAACTGAAAAAATTAACAAAAAAAACCGCCGCTGCGGATATTTTACTAAACTTCCTTGCTTGTCGCTAAAAAGTATAAGATGAAACATTACCGGGTGATGCTCATAATATTTCTATTTTATTTACAACTTTCAGGGATATGATTAAATACAAATGTTTTTATCTTATCATTTTTATATGTTTTACCATTGTATAAAAAGTCACCGAATGTATTAAAGTAAAGAACTTCTTTTCCAAAAATTTTATGTACAACACAAACAATTCTATAATCTTGTCCTATATCTGACACTGGCTCTGACTTTAACCCAATAATTAAATCTAAAAAATCATTATTCTCTAATGAACCTCTAGCTTCTTTTATTATAATCTTAATTGTCGCATAGTCTTTTACTTTGTTGTAAGGCACATTTATTCTAAAATGTGTTCCAATGGGAATAATATACAATTTAACATTTCTAACAATTCCTTGCGAATATCCTTTTCCAAGCGACATAATAACAATTGTAATTATCGTAAATAAATATATTAAATTCTTCTTCATTATTTATAACTCTTATTCGTTAATTCGGTTTTCTTTACGTATTTCTTTTCTCGTTTTAGTTTTTAAAAATATAAGGTGGTACACTACCCTTCTAATAAAGGTATTATAATTACAAACATAAATACAAGTCTGAGATCACAATCACATATATATTTAGGCTCCCATCCATCTTTATTTAAAATTTTTAAAAGATCTTTTCTCTCTGAAAAATCTTCACCTACAACAATAAAAAATGCAAATTGATTTACATTTTTAATCTTTGAATAAAAAATAGTGTCATTAATAATTTGCTTACTTTCAAATATATTAGTAAAAGAACTATCTCTATTTTGACTGTATGAATAATCTATCATTTTTCTTATACTGTCTTCAAATAATGGATACGCATATTTAAATATAAAATCTTTATCTGTAATTATAAGAAAAAAAAGTGAATGGGGATTTAAGTCCATCGAAGTATCTTGTTTAAAACGACAAAAACAAATATTATCAATGCGTTCTCTATTTTTTTTAATCGGACTTCCTTTAATTGCCGGATATATGTTTTTTATTCTATTTTTTTTCTTGCCATATTTATAATATTTAAAATCTCGACTAACTTTTCTACAATAATAATAAGTATCAACATCTTTTATATTACGAACACTAGGTCCTCCAAAAATATCCACTTTAAAAAACGGATTATTGATGGTGTCTTGTCCATATAAAATGTTTAGTTGAAATATTATAAAAAATATAATTATGCTAATATTTATTTTTGACATTTTTTATATGATTTCGTTTTGCAAAGATAATAAAAAATCATAGTATTTATTAATAAAAATATTAAATCGTATAGTACTCATTTTTATTATCTTTTAACATTTTAATTTTTAAAAATATAAGATGAGGCACTACCTCAAGGACCCATATATATTTGAGTTTTTACTTCTTTTATTCTATCTTTATCATCAAATAAAAAAATAAAATTCAAGACAGGTTCAAATCGATTATTTATTTTTCTTATTTCTACGGATACACAATTATAATAAATAGTTGAGAATAAAAATTCCCATTTTAAATTGTCATCTGATTTTCTCTTTAAACATTGTTCCAAATACTCAGAAAGGTTTTTATATAATGAATCTTTTAAGTAGTTCCCCTCTATTGAATCTTTAGTTGAATATCCTTCCCACATTGGTTTACGATATTTATAACAATCACTATTAAATTCTTCTTTGTCAATGTATTTAAAGTTATCTATATATATTTTATAAGACAATTCACCACCTAACAATATAAGAGTTTTAAATGATGATAAATATAAATTACTTGATTTATATTTATTAAAGTAAGTATGGCTGGTTTTTATTACAGAATCATTATTAACAATATAATCAATAATTGCATAATATTTTTTCATATCACTTTCAGTTTGTGAAAAACCTTTAAATGACATAAAAACAAAACATATTATTATTATTTTCTTCATTTTTTGTATTTTTTAGTGTTAGTTGGACGTATTTGTTTCATGCCTTTTTTATAACTTATATTTTTGTTTTGCAAAGATAGTGTTTTTTTACCATTCAACAAGTTCTAAGAGTATTTTTTTTATTTCAGTATTATCAATAATACCTTCAAAATTTGCTGCTCCTGCTCCAACTGCAAACACAGGTACTACATTTGCCGTATGCACCCAAGTTGTAAATCCCACACCTGCTTTTGTGCAAATAATATTTCCAAATATTGAAGCAATCGGATTTTCAGAGCCGTATAAAATTGTAGGTTCTAAACTTGTTGTCGAAGATTTGGCATAAAAATAATAATTA
>JAAYQB010000133.1 GCA_012519525.1 Bacteroidales bacterium
GCTCATATTGGTTAATTGTTATTTTTACAGTTGCAAAATTAACCAAAAAGGGGCTAATTCAAAAAAGAATTAAGCCCCTTTTTTTTACCACCCTAAAAAACTTTTATCGGACAGCAATGATAAATTAAGCAATCACTTTGAAATATTTCGTCTTTTTTCCATCCATCATTAGGATGTAAGAATTGGTCGCGATCATTCAGCCAAGTGGCTTCAATGCAATGACGTACGGCAAAATAAATAGAACCAATCAATAAATTGTTTTTTGTAAAATACAGATGAAACCTATGGTCGTTTTTTTCATTTTCTAAATTATCAATAAATACATAATTCTTATTCTGAAAGTCTGGGGTAGAGCAATCTAAAAATCCAATTTGAATATTGATGTTATCTTGAAATTTATTAATCCATTGGTTTATCCCTTTTGGCAGATTTCCATAAAACCCTTTTTCTGATAGATAATTTCCATTCTTGCCATAAACATCGGTTTTGATAATATCAATTTTATTTTTAACTGATGTATCCCAAATGGTAAATCCTATAGGAAAATTACCTTTAACATTATCAAAAGTATCTGCTGGAACTATAAAACCAGCATTGTATTTAGCGAGAAAATATTCTCTGAATATTTTAAAATTTGAACCATTGATAAATTTCATTTTAGAAAATTGACCAATGATACACCCTGGTATCTTTTGATATATTTTCGCCATAAATAGGGCAAAAATTTCATTTACCGCATTACCAATTAAAGGTTTGAATCTTTCATTAATTTCAAATTTTAGTGTAATATCTTTTTTATGTAATTTTCCTAATCCAGTACCTGCTTCCGCATACGGCGGATTAATGTAAATGACTAATTTTTTTCTTTTTTCGGGATTATTAATAATATCTTGCAATGGCAACGGCAATTTACTGAAATCATCATTTAGAAAATCGAACTGAAAAACATGACTGTCTAACAAGTTAGCACCGTTAGCGATGCGGTCTCGCATTACTTTCACATCTTGTTTATCTAAAGTAGAAGCCCAAATGTTGTATTTGTTGGTTAGTCCGTATAGCAAATTTCCTGTTCCTGCTGCACAGTCCCAAATATAATATTCGTCTTGCCAATTTTCGCCTAATACGTCAGCTAAATATTTTTGCGAAAGCTCTACCCATATTTGCGGGGTGAAAAAACTTCCTTTGCGTTCTCTTACGTCTTGTGGTACTAATAAGTCTCTACGTTCGACAATGTAATCCCAGTATTCTTCTTTGGGCGGGCGTTCATATTTGTTCCAAAATTGATTGTGTGCTACTTGATTATCTTTAAAATCGGTTTGTTTGCTGCTAAATATCCCTGCATCATCTATGTTACGGTCAAACTCATAATGGTCTTTTTTTAGTACGACAAAAAGTTTTTCTTTTAGGGTGTTGTTATCTTCTGAAAGCAAGTCGGCAAGATAAAAATCGCCATCAATGATTCCATTTTTTTTGGCAATTTCCCAGCTTACGGCAATACTTGGCTTTACTGCTTGCAGCCATTTATTATAAATAACCATAAAGTTATTTTTGTCAATTTTGGTTTTTGTTAACCCAAATTTTCCGATTATAAAGTTATTTTTAATAAACTTTTTTAGTTCTTTATCGTCTTTTTCATAATAAAATAGAAGTGTTTTTTGGTCAATGATAGATTTTACTTTTTCAAAAACAATTTTAAAATCTTTTGTTTCATAATCAGAAGGTGTTATGTTCCAATTAAAGTCGTTAATATAAAAAATATCATGAATTTCGTTATAGGGGATAAATGCTATTTTTTCGCCATCGAATGCCCCAAGCATTGCGGGCGGTAAATATTGGTCAAAAGTTCGTGCTTTTCCGATAGTTAATATTAGTTGAACGATAGATTTATAAATGTCGGATGAGCCTTTTTTTGCTTCTGCCCAAAGTAAAAATTCTCGTTCAAACAATTCTATTTGACTTTGGTACATACATACACAAAAATCTACATTGCCAATTATTTTTGTCGTATCGTATTTCCAAAAGTAATCGTCTGCTACTTTATTTTTAACTTCTTCTTCCCTTATATCTTGATATTTCATTTTTATTTATTATTTGCATTACAAAAATACAATATTCATTGATGCAAAATTTAATATTTGTTATATTTATATTTTTTTATTCAATAAAAAGCTCAAAAGATTCTAAGTAAATCGAGGATGATAATTGTATAAGGTTTCTTCTAAATATTGTCGGTCTATATGGGTGTATATTTCTGTTGTTGTGATAGATTTGTGTCCTAACATGGTTTGTATTGAGCGTAAGTCGGCACCACCTTCAAGAAGATGTGTTGCAAAAGAATGACGTAAAGTGTGTGGGCTCAATTGTTTTGTAATTCCCGCTTGTTCTGCTGTTTTTTTCAGCATTATAAAAATCATCTGACGCGTTAGTTTTTTCCCTCTTCTATTTAAGAAAACGATGTTTTCGCTTCCTTTTTGTATGGGCAGTGAGCCTCGCTGATTGTTGATGTATAAAGAAATTAATTTTTTTGCTCTATTTCCTATTGGAATTAAACGCTGCTTGTCGCCTTTGCCAATAACGCTGATATAGTTTTCATCAAAATGCAAATCGGAAAGCCGAAGATTGATTAGTTCCGAAACACGCAGTCCACATGAATAAAGAGTTTCGATAATTACCTTGTTGCGAAAGTTTTCGGGTATGCTTAAGTCTAAACTATTTTGCATTTTATCTATTTCCTCAATTGATAATACTTCCGGCAGTTTACGTCCGATTTTAGGGGTTTCGAGCAATTCCAATGGATTGTCATCCATCAGATTTTCTATTTGCATGAATTTATAAAACGCTTTTAATCCCGATACGATGCGTGCTTGCGATGTAGCACTAATTTCCAATTCGCTTAAATAATCTAAAAATGTACGTACGTGTGTAATCTTAATTTCAGATGGAGAAAGTGTCAGTTGGTGTTGTTCTAAAAAATCGGTAAATAGTTTTAAATCGTGTAAGTACGCATCTATAGTGTTAGGAGATAGCGATTTGTCTACTTTTAAAAAGGTGTTAAATGATTTTATTAAAGTATCCCATTTCATTTATTCCAATACTTGAAACAACTCATCTAATTTGGGAGTAAGAATAATATCGGTACGTCTATTTTTAGCACGAGCTTCTTTTGTGTCAGCCGAGTCCAAAGGAAGGTATTCACTTCGACCCGAAGCAATTAATCTTTGAGGATTAATATTTCCGTAGCTTAAAATAGTTTTAACTACTGTTGTGGCACGCATTACGCTTAAATCCCAATTGTCGCGTATTTGTGCGGTAGAAGCCGGATTATACTTTACGTTATCAGTATGTCCTTCAACCATTACATTGATTTCTTTATCGTTTTCGAGTATGGAAGCTAATTTTTTTAAGGCTTCTTTCCCGTGTTCGCCTATCACAAAACTACCACTTGCAAAGAGCAATTGTTCTTCCATAGACACATATATTTTTCCGTTTTTTTCATACACGGAAAGTCCGCTTCCTTCAAAACCTTGTAGAGCTTGTTTGATTTTGTCTTTCAATTCGATAAGGTCTTTGTCTTTTTTGTCTAAAATAGCTTGTAATTCGGCAAGTTGCTTTTGTTGTTCTTTAAGATCTGCACTTTTTTGATCTAATATTTTTGACATTTCTTTTAGTTTGTTTTCTTTTTGTTCTAAAGCCAATTGCATCTCTTGTAAGTTTTTCAGAATAATTTCTGCTTCTTTTTTATTGCCGGCACTTAAACTTTTGTAAGCAGTCATAATTTCGTCATAATTTTTTTGTGCTAATTCTTTAGCCGCTTTTAATTCTTTATTTGAGCGTTGAAGTAATAGCATTTCATTTTCCATAGATGCAATTTTATCTTTTGCTTGTTTTAATTTGGCTTCCAATTCCGTTAACTTAGTTTGACAATCTATTTTGTCGGTTTGAAGTGTTTTGTTTTCAGTCATACACTGATTGAGATTGTCGGTGCATTCAACATATTTTAATTTAGAAACACAAGAAGAAAAAACGAAAATTGTACTTATACTTATAATTATTATTTTTTTCATATTACGAACTTTTTAAGTGACTATATTTCAATAATGCAAAGTAATAATTTAAATGAATAAGAAAGTCAATAGACTTGGTTTTTTTATAAACAAATTTATTTTAGCAACTTTTTTTATAAAAAAAACGAAATCAATGATTTATATGTTTTTGTTTTTTAGTATTGATTGTAACATATGTTTGGCTCTAAAAAGTTTTGCTTTTACAGTGCCTAATGGAAGCTGCATGCGAGTGGCTATTTCATCGTAAGAAAGCTCTTCAAAATAGCGTAATTCTATCAATTGGCGGTAGTGAGGTTTTAATTTTGCAACGACTTTACGCATGCTTGCTTTGTGTTCTTTATCGCAAAGATATTCTTCGGGATTGGGCATGCTATCTTGAATATCCATTGTAATCGGATCTCCTTCTTCATTTTCGTAGGATTGATCAAGCATTACTAAGTTAAGTCGTTTTTTACGCAAAAAGTCAATGCAGTTATTAGATGCTATTTTAAATAGCCATGTGCTAAATGCATTAGAATCTGTATATTGTGATAAATTACGAAATGCTTTTCCAAAAGCTTCTATCGTTAAATCTTCGGCATCATAGGGGTTGTTCACCATTTTTAACATCATTAAATAAATGGCTTCCCGATAATACTCCATTAATTCAGCATAAGCTTGTTGGTTATTATTCTCAAGAGCTTCACGAATTAATAGGCAATCTCGTTGAGATTTTTTCGTCATTTCCTGATTTACTTCCATTTCTTTTTTTTATGAAAATTTTTATCAATCTCTAATATAGGCATTATCAACATAAAAAACACGTCTAATAACGGAATTTTTTTTATTAACGTTTTTTCATCTAGTTTCCGTATACATTTTCCAAAAATAAACCACTGTAAACTCATTCTCAGTATAAATAATAATAGTATGAACCATAAATATTGTTGATTGTAGAATGAAAGAACGATGGTTATTATCCAAGTCAGATAAAAGAAAAATCCCGTAAAATTATATAATCCGACCAAAAAACTTTTCTTTAATGAGTAGTTTTTTCCTTTTCTGCCGCTTAAGCGTTTTTGTCTTAGCCAATCACGAAAAGAAGAGTGGGGTTGTTGAGATAATATATGTGCTTCTTTACGGTATTCTATTGCCGTATTTTTTTTATTCATAATTTGATTGGCAAATAAATCTTCGTCTATTACTTGACTGTTATACAGTAAAATATAATTATAGTTTGACAGAAATAATGAACGAGGATACGATAAATTTCTTGCATTGCCTCGATAAGGGAAGCCGGAGAGGGCATAAGAAAAATAGCAAATAGCCGTATATGTGTTGTCGTATCGGATAATCGTATTCAGTAAGGTGTTGTTCTTTTCATAGGCTGCATAGCCAAGAACAACATAACGATTTTCTAAATAATGTTTTGCCATTTCTCTTATCCAATAAACGCTTTTAGGTGTAGAGCCAATATCGGAAAGAAGAATAATTTCGTGTTGAGCCGATTTTATTCCCACTGCTAACGACATTTTTTTTTCTAATACATTTACTTGATTAGTAGATATGTTTATTACTTTTAAGTGAGGATATACATGTTGATATTCTTTTAGCAAGCTGGCGGTATTGTCTTCCGAGTTATTGTTGACGACAATGACTTCATAATTGTTATAATCTTGCTCTAAAAACGAGCGTAAATTGCATTTTATTAAATGAGCTTCGTTTTTGACAGCTAAAATAACCGATACGGCTTCATTGACTGTATTATCACTATTGTTATTTAATTTATGGATGGCAAAACGTAAAAAGAAAACACAAAAAAACAATAATTGTATTAAAGTGAAGAAGCAAAATCCGAAAAATAATATACTTATCAGCATAAATACAATTACTTATTTGTAAAAAGTTTTTAATTTAAAATTGTTTATAAAATTAAAAGCAAAGATAGGCTTTGTTAACGAATAAAGTTCTATTTTTGTCAAAATTTACTAACAAAATGAAGTTTATAATTTCGAGCGAAGATAAAGTATCAAAAGCGAGGGCAGGAGAGCTAATTACTGACTCAGGTATCGTTCCTACGCCCGTTTTTATGCCGGTAGGAACTCTTGGTGCTGTTAAAGGTGTGCATATAAGAGATTTAGAGGAACATATAGGTGCCGATATTATTTTAGGCAACACTTATCATCTTTATTTGCGACCGGGGATGGAAATTATGGAAGCGGCGGGAGGATTGCATCGCTTTAATGGCTGGAACAAGCCTATCCTTACTGATAGTGGTGGTTTTCAAGTGTTTTCTTTAAGTCATAGACGAAAGATTACAGAAGATGGAGTAACTTTTTCGTCGCATATAGACGGTTCTATTCATCAATTTACACCGGAAAAAGTAATTGATATTCAACGTATAATAGGAGCTGACATTATTATGGCTTTCGACGAATGTCCGCCTTATCCCGTTTCGCATGATTATGCCGAACAGTCTATGCATCGTACACATCGTTGGTTAGATCGCTGTTACGATAGATGGAAGCAAACAGCACATCCCCAAAAACACCAATCACTTTTTCCAATAGTACAAGGAAGCGTTTATCCCGATTTAAGAAAAAAATCAGCCGAATATGCCGCTTCACTTGATTGTGATGGAATAGCAATAGGCGGTGTTTCGGTTGGAGAACCCAGTGAGGAAATGTATACAATTACTTCTATTTGTTGCGATGTGTTGCCGAAAGAAAAGCCAAGATACCTTATGGGAGTAGGAACACCTGCCAATATTTTAGAATGTATCAGTTTGGGAGTTGATATGTTCGATTGTGTAATGCCTACTCGTAATGGTCGGAATGCAAGCCTTTTTACTTGGGAAGGAATCGTCAATATGAAAAATGAAAAATGGAAAGACGATTTTTCGCCTTTAGATGCTAATAGCGAACTCTTTGCCGACCGATACTATTCCAAAGCGTTTATCCGTCATTTGTTTGTCAATGGCGAAATGTTAGGGAGTATGATTGGAAGTCTTCATAATTTATATTTTTATGTTCGTCTTGTAAAAGAAGCACGCAAACATATTTTGCAAGGCGATTTTCATGCTTGGAAAGAGAAAATGATTCCTATTTTATCGCAAAGAATATAAATGTTGTTTTTTGTAGTCAAATGGTCAAAAATTAAGGTAATTTTTTTGTATATTTGCAGAAAAAAAATAATATGGCGAAAGAGATAAAATTCAGTTTGTTATACAGAGATATGTGGCAGTCTTCTGGTAAATATGTGCCACGAGTTGATCAATTAGTTCAAATTGCACCTGTAATTGTAGATATGGGATGTTTTGCTCGTATAGAAACCAATGGCGGCGCTTTCGAGCAAGTGAATTTACTTTATGGCGAAAACCCAAATACAGCTGTTAGACAATGGACAAAAGCTTTTAACGATGCCGGAATTCAAACTCATATGCTTGAGCGAGCTTTAAATGGATTACGCATGTATCCTGTCCCGGCAGACGTAAGACAGCTTATGCCAAAAGTGAAAAAAGCACAAGGAGTTGATATTATGCGCTCTTTTTGCGGACTAAATGACCATAGAAATTTAGAATTATCTGTAAAATATGCAAAAGAAGCAGGAATGATTTCTCAAGCAGCACTTAGCATTACTCACTCTGCTATTCACACTGTTGAATATTTTATGCAGATAGTGGATAAATTGGTAGAATATGGTGCTGACGAAATTGCATTAAAAGATATGGCAGGCGTAGGGCGTCCTGTTGCCTTAGGAAAATTAGTAAAAGAAATCAAAACAAAATATCCTCATATTATTGTTCAATATCACGGACATTCAGGACCGGGATTTTCAGTAGCTTCTATGTTAGAAGTTGCGAAAAATGGTGTTGACTATATTGATGTTGCTATGGAACCTCTATCATGGGGTATGGTACATCCCGATGTAATTACCATACAAGCAATGTTGAGAGAAGCAGGATTTTTAGTTCCCGACATTAATATGGAAGCTTATATGGAAGCACGTCATTTGACACAAACATTTATTGACGACTTTTTAGGTTATTTTATTAATGATAAAAATAAAATCATGACCTCTTTATTGGTAGGCTGTGGATTACCGGGCGGTATGATGGGTTCGATGATGGCCGATTTAACAGGAATGCACGGAGCAATCAATATGGCATTGAAACAAAACAACAAGCCTGAAGTAACTTTAGATAACCTTTTAGTACAATTGTTTCAAGAAGTAGAATATGTATGGCCCAAATTAGGCTATCCACCTTTAGTAACCCCATTTAGTCAATATGTTAAAAATATTGCATTGATGAATATTTTTGCACTTGCAAAAGGAGAAAAACGTTTCTCAACAATTGATAAAGATAGCTGGAACATGATACTCGGTAAAACAGGAAATCTTCCGGGACCTCTTGCACCGGAAATTATCGAATTGGCGAAAGAAAAAGGTATGGAATTTTACACAGCTAATCCTCAAGATGCATTTCCTAATGCACTCGATACTTACCGAAAAGAAATGATTGACAACAATTGGGATTTCGGACAAGACGATGAAGAATTGTTTGAATTAGCAATGCACGACAGGCAATACCGTGATTATAAATCGGGAATTGCAAAAAAACGTTTTGAAGAAGAATTGCAGAGAGCTAAAGATGAAGCACAAGTTGTTGTTGCAGCACCTGTAGTTACGAAAGAAGAAGCCGAAAAGAAAGTGTTGAATTACATAAGCGAAAAATATCCCAATGCGAAACCTGTAGTTGCACCCGTCGGCGGTACAATTTTATGGGAAGTAGATTATGAAAAATCAACGCCACCGGCACCGGGTAAAAAATATAAAGAAAATGATGTGATTGCAATTATTCAAACATACTATGGCAATGTAGAAGTACCTGTGTTAAATGCAGGAAAACTAATTGACTCTCGTGTTCCTCAAGGTGGAAGAGTGAGAAAGGGAGACATAATTGCTTGGGTGGAATAAAAGCATATTACAATGGCTTCCAATAATAATTATTTCATTTATAATGCATTTATTATCAATGAAGGGAAAATTTTTCGTGGCGATGTACTAATTCAAAAAGGAAAAATTACGGAAGTTTTTAAAGAACGCTCTGCCATTGCCGATGTATGCATAGATAATGATACGGTATTTATTGATGCTACAGACTTATATTTGATGCCGGGAGTAATTGATACTCACGTTCATTTCCGAGAACCGGGCTTGACACACAAAGCAACATTTTTATCGGAAAGTAAAGCTGCAATAGCAGGAGGTGTTACCTCTGTTATGGATATGCCTAATACGATACCGCAAACGATTACCATAGCAGATTGGAAAGAAAAAGTAGAATTAGCTAAAGATAAAATGTTTACCAATTATGCGTTTTATATAGCTGCAACTAATTCTAATATAGATGAAATTAAAGCGATAGACAGTAAAAAAGTTGGCGGAATTAAATTGTTTTTAGGCTCATCTACGGGAAATATGCTGTTGAATAATGATGCTGTACTTGAACAACTTTTACAGCTGAAGACCGTACCGATAGTAGTGCATAGCGAAGACGAAAGTATTATAAAAGCGAACACTGAAAAAATGACAGCTATTTACGGCGAAAATATTCCAATCGAAAAACATCCTGAAATTCGTTCGGAGGAAGCATGTTTGCTATCGTCTGAAAAAATTATAAAATTAGCTCGGCAATATCACTCTAAAGTGCATATTTTGCATATTAGTACAGCAAAAGAATTGGCGTTATTTTCAAAAACATACGCTAATATCAGCGGAGAAATATGTGTAGCTTATTTGTATTTCGATGATTCGATGTATCGGCAATTGGGAACGAAAATGAAATGCAATCCGGCATTTAAAAAGGTAGAAGATAGAAATGAACTTATTGAGGCTCTTTCTGATGGACGAATACTAACCGTTGCGTCCGATCATGCACCTCATACTTTGGAAGAAAAAAATAATTCCTATTTAAAAGCACCATCGGGACTTCCTATGGTACAGCATATTTTACCTTTGATGTTAGAACTTTATCATCAAAAGCAAATTAAACTACAAACGATTGTAGAGAAAATGTGCCATGCACCTGCTCGCTTGTTTCAAATAGAAAAAAGAGGATTTATTAAAGAGGATTATTATGCCGATTTAGTACTCGTGAATATGAATCAATCGTCTACTATTACTACCGACTCATTATTCTATCAATGCGCTTGGTCGCCTTTCGAAAATAAAAAATTGCATACAACTATTGAAAAAACTTTCGTTAATGGTGTATTAGCTTATGATAATGGAAAATTTATAACAAAGCCGACAGGAAAACCATTATATTTTAATAGATGAAACATAAGGTATTTATAGGGTGCATATTTTTTTGCTTTTTGGCTTGTACAAGGCAATATGAAAGTACGGCACCTAAAGATTTAATCAGTCAAAAAGAAATAGAAGAAGTATTGGTTGATGTTTATGTGTTGGAAGCGGCTGTTCGTACATGTACGTTAAGCAATCAAACCGATAGTTTAAACCTTTGGACTTCACAGCAAATGAATGCTATATTAAAAAAAAGAAATATAACATATCAGCAATTTCTGAATAGTTATTATTATTATATGGGACATGAAGAATCGGCTCAAAAAATTATGGAGAATGTTGTTAATCAGTTGATAAAAGAAGAAACAACAGCTATGTTAAGAATACAAAAATTAAATAAAGATACGGCAGTTGATTTAAAAGCCATCGGAAACGATGTTGTAACTGTAAAAATTAAAAAATAAGATAGTATGCGTAAAATACAAATGGTTGATTTGCAAAAGCAATATCAAAATATTAAAGAAGAAGTAGATAGTGCAATACAAGAAGTAATCAATAATTGTACTTTCATTAATGGACCCAGTGTTAAACAATTTCAAGCCAATCTCGAAAAATACCTTCACGTAAAACATGTTATTCCATGTGGAAACGGAACTGACGGATTGCAAGTATCGTTAATGGCATTGGATTTACAGCCCGGCGACGAAGTTATTACGACTACTTTTACTTTCATCGCTACGGCAGAAGTGATTGCACTTCTAAAACTTACCCCCGTATTAGTTGATGTTGACCCCGATACGTTTAACATTAGCATTTCGGCTGTTGAAAAAGCCGTTACAAACAAAACAAAAGCGATTATTCCCGTTCATTTGTTTGGACAATGTGTTGATATGGAGTCGCTGATGAAAATAGCTGAAAAACATAATTTGCATATTGTCGAAGATGCTTGTCAGGCGATAGGAGCGGACTATCATTTTTCAAATGGAGAAGTTAAAAAAGCCGGAACTATGGGTATTATTGGCTGTACTTCTTTTTTCCCGTCTAAAAACTTAGGATGTTATGGAGATGGAGGTGCTGTTTTTACAAACGACGATATACTTGCGAAAAAACTGAGAGGAATTGTAAATCATGGGATGTTTGTTCGTTATTATCACGATATAGTGGGAGTTAATTCACGTTTAGACAGCATTCAAGCAGCTATTTTAGATGTGAAATTAAAACGTTTGGACGATTATATCAAAAGACGCAATGCGGCAGCATCTTTTTACAATCAAGTGTTTGCCAATCATGAGAATATAGTAATTCCACAACGACATAAAAAAAGCACACATGTATTTCATCAATACACTTTGGTGCTTAAAAATGTTGATAGAGACAAGGTGGTTGCCTATATGAAAGAGCAAGAAATTCCTGTAATGATATATTATCCCGTTCCTTTGCATTTGCAAAAAGCCTATGAATATTTATCGTATAAAAAAGGCGACCTTCCTGTTAGTGAGGCTTTTTCCGAAAGTGTTATTTCATTGCCTATGCACACTGAATTAGACGACGAACAATTAAATTATATTACATCTCATCTTTTGAAAGCAATTAGTCTATCAAAAAAATAAATAAAGCAAAAATGAGCGATATATTATTTTCACCTTATCAATTAGGTCCGATAACATTAAGAAATAGAACAATACGTTCGGCAGCTTTCGAAAATATGTGTTATGACAATAAACCCTCGCAAGATTTATTCGATTATCATGTGCGAGTTGCCAAAGGTGGAGTAGGGATGACAACCGTAGCTTATGCGGCTGTTTGTCGTAGCGGATTATCTTTTAACGGGCAATTATGGATGCGAGAAGAGATAGTTCCCGATTTAAAAAAATTAACCGATGCCATTCATCAAGAAGGAGCTAAAGCAGCCATACAATTAGGACATTGCGGTAATATGACACATTATTCTACTTGCGGACAAATACCTGTCGGGGCTTCGAATGGGATTAATATTTACTCACCGACTATAGTAAGAGCGTTGAAAGAGAAAGAAATAGAAACGCTTGTGAAAGATTTCGGAAAATCCGTGCATTTAGCCCGAGAAGCCGGTTTCGATTGTGTGGAAATCCATGCGGGACACGGCTATTTGATTTCTCAATTTCTTTCGCCTTATACCAATAAACGTAAAGATAAATACGGCGGTTCGCTCGAAAATCGTATGCGTTTTATGAAAATGGTTATCAATGAAGTGATGACTGCTGCCGGCAACGATATGGCGGTGGTTGTGAAAACCAATATGTACGACGGCTTTAAGAGCGGCATGCAAGTAGATGAATGTATATTGGTTGCTAAAGAGTTAGAAAAATTAAAAGTACATGCTTTGGTTTTAACCGCCGGTTTTGTAAGCAGAGCCCCTATGGTTGTGATGCATGGTGCTATGCCGATAAAAACGCTTATCCATTATATGAATATTTGGAAATTTTGGTGGCTAAGGTTAGCCCTTCGTGTAGTTGGAAAGATGATGATACCTGCCGTGCCTTTTAAAGAAGTGTATTTTTTAGAAACGGCAAAGAAATTTAGAGAAGCATTGCAATTACCTTTAATTTATGTCGGAGGATTGGTCTCTCGTAAAAATATGGACGATGTATTGGATGCAGGATTTGAACTGTTACAAATGGCTCGTGTGCTTATCAATGACACTGATTTTATTAATAAATTGAAAAACGGATTAGAACGAAGCAATTGTAAACATTCTAATTACTGCATTGGACGAATGTATTCCATTGATATGAAATGTCATCAACATGTAGAGAATTTGCCTAAAAAATTACAAAAGGAAATAGCCAAAGCAGAACAAAAATAAAAAATCAATTAAAAAACATCCTAATGGACAAACATAGTTCATATGCTTTAATTACAGGCGGTAGTTCAGGGATAGGCTATTGTTACGCTCGCGAATTAGCCGCTAAAAACTATCATCTTGTTATCGTAAGCAATGAAGATGAAAAAAATCGGTCCGTTTGTAAAAGTCTTCAACAAGAATTTGCCGTAGACACTATTCCTTTTTTTATTGACTTAACGCTTCCCAATTCAGCCGAAGATGTTTATCGTTTTTGTATGGAAAGACAGCTAAACATTGAAATATTAATCAATAATGCAGGAATGTTTTTCTTTGAAGAAGTAGCCGATACTTCTCTTGATTTAAGCAATAAATTTCTGATGCTGAATGTTGTAACGCCTACGCTTTTAGCTACATTGTTTTCCAAATATATGCGAGAAAAAAAAGCGGGCTTTATTCTTATAACCGCTTCTGTTACAGCATGGATGCCTTATCCGGGGATAGCACTGTATAGCGCAACAAAACGCTATTTAAAAAACTTTGCCCGTTCGTTACGCTATGAGTTAAAATCGCATAATGTGAGTGTTACTGTAGTATGTCCCGGTGCTGTTGATACTTCCTTGTATTCTTTGAATAACAAATACCGAAAATTAGCCCTTCGATTGAGAATAATGATAGATGCAAAGCAATTAGCAGCCAAAGCCGTAAAAGCAATGTTGAATAAAAGGTTTTTATTAATTCCGGGTTTAATGACCAAAATAAGTGTTTTAGTAGTCATGCTCATTCCGCCTTTTATTATTCATAAAATAAAGCTGTATTTGTGGAAAAGATTGGGAAGAAATTAAAAAAAATAGATTGAATACAATATAATTGTTTTTTGATTGGTTATTCAGATGTTGCTGATAGTTAATTTAAATTTGAAAAATACAAATAGATAAACATAAACATCTAATTCTTATACACATGAAAAATAAATATCCTATGGGGATCTTATATAAAAAAATAGTTTTTTACAATTGCATGTTGTTTTTTTTATTTCAATTTTCTATACGTGCAAATTCACAAGTAGTAGAAAGTTTTAATTTAAATAAATTTTCAAAAGATAGTATTAGTCAGTTTATAATACAGTTTTGGAAAAACACCCATGACATTAATACTGATTTTGAAATAAATAGTCGACCCTTAAAAAGCCAATTTATTTTGTCTTTGTATGAAAATAAGGTTGAAAATTGATAGAAATAATTTTTGAAAAAAGAGCAAAAAAGATGATTTCCATTTGTTCATCATCC
>JAAYQB010000134.1 GCA_012519525.1 Bacteroidales bacterium
AATAGGGTTGCTATTTGTGTATTTGATGCAGACATAGCTGCAAGAGATGATATAGAAAGAGAAAAACTTACCAACTTTTTAGTTAAATATATAGGCAATGAAAATGTCATAATTTGCGACAGTTTACCTTCAATAGAATATTGGTTTTTAATTCATTACACAGAAACTCAAAAACGATTCACGTCGAAAGAGTTAATATCTGCACTTCGAAAATTCATTGTTGGTTTTGATAAAAAAGAAAAATTTTTAAAAAATGAAAAATGGGTTAAGAATTTGTGTAAAGATGATAAATTATCATTGGCTATTGAACGTTCAAAAAAGCCTGTTCCCAAAAACTATTCCTATTCAAATGTTTACCGAGCTTTTTTAAATATAAAAAAGTAAACGAATACTATTAGAGAATTTTATTTTTATAAAATTTAAATACAACCCAATCCCAAAAACATTCGCCTAAAATAAAATTGGATGTATGCGATACGCCCCGACGTACCAGCGAATTCCCTATACATACAATACAATGAGGAAATTACAAAAAAAGTCGGGGTGAAAAGACTCGAACTTTCGACCCCTTGCACCCCATGCAAGTGCGCTAGCCAACTGCGCCACACCCCGCTTTTTAATATTTCTGCAAAAGTATAAAAAAAACTATTATTAATGTATCGTTTTTGTAAAAAACATTTATCTTAACAAAGCTAAGCCGCCCAATGCAGTTTCTTTGTATAAACTTGGAATATCTTTTCCTGTTAATTTCATAGTTTTCACTACTTTATCAAAACTAACAATGTGCTTTCCGTCCGACATCATTGCAAACAAATTAGCATCCAATGCTCTGAGAGCAGCAAAAGCCGTACGCTCTATGCAAGGAATTTGCACCAAACCGTAAATAGGGTCGCAGGTCAATCCCAAATGGTTTTCCATTGCCATTTCGGCAGCGTATTCTATTTGTTGCGGACTACCGCCAAACAGTTGATTAGCAGCAACAGCCGCCATAGAGCAAGCGGTACCTATTTCCCCTTGGCAACCCACTTCCGCACCCGAAATAGAAGCATTTTTCTTGACAACATTTCCAAACAAAGCCGCCGAAGCAAGTGCCCTTAAAATATTCTTATCCGTAAAGTTATGATTTTTTCTTAAATGGTATAAAACAGCGGGCAACACCCCTGACGAGCCGCAGGTAGGTGCCGTAACTATTTTACCGCCGGCAGCATTTTCTTCTGCCGTTGCCAAAGCATAAGCAATCACCAAACAGCGACCTTGTAAAGAAGCTTTATAACTTGAGGCTTTTACGAAATAAGAAGCCGCTTTTCTTCGCAAAAACAAGCCGCCCGGTATAACACCTTCGTTTTGAACGCCTCTTTCGATAGCTTCTTGCATAACTTTCCAAACTTCATTTAAATAATCCCATATATCGTCATCTTCATATTGCTTTACATATTCCCAATAGGTCATTCCTTTTGCTTCAATATAGTTCAATATATCGGTAATAAAACTTAGTTCATAGATATTTTCTTGCGTTAAATGCGTTGTTTCGTTAGCGAGTTGTCCTCCGCCGACACTATAAATCGTCCATTGGTCTTTTACTTCTCCACTGTCGTTCAGGGCTTCAAACATCATAGCATTGTTGTGGAAAGTTAAAAACACTTCCGGTTTCCAAATAATTTCCACTTTGGCAGGTGTCAATGCTTCTATGATTGCTTTATCGGTAAAGTGTCCTTTTCCCGTTGCAGCTAAACTTCCATACAATGTTACTCTATAATTGTTGATTCCCTTGTGTTTTTCTTTAAACTGTAGGGCTGCTTTTCGTGGTGCCATCGTATGACTGCTTGATGGACCATTGCCTATGCGATAAATTTTTCGAATTGTTTCCATAAATATATTTTAAATCATTGAGAATTTTAAATAATGAATAGGTAGTCCTTGTGAAATCCACATTTTTTCATAGTGAGTTTGAATAGCAAGAGCCGGGTCGTCAATTTCGGAAGCGTAAATATCTTCTTTTTTCTCTAATAAATTGTATTTCAACCTTTCAATTACCTCTATGGTAAAATCAAACAAGAGTTTATTATCCGTTTTTAAATGAATATATCCTCCCGGTTTCAGTATTTGTCGGTAAATATCCAAATAGTAAGATGCAGTTAATCGTTTGTTTGTCTTCGAACGCTTGGGTTGAGGGTCGGGAAAGGTTAGCCATATTTCACTGATTTCATTTTCAGCAAAGAAATTGGTCAGAAACTGTATTTGCGTACGTATGAAAGCCACATTGTTTAATTCATTTTCCACCGAAAATTTGCAGCCTGTCCACATGCGGGCTCCTTTACGGTCTACACCGATAAAATTTTTATCCGGATGTCGTTGTGCTAATTCTATTGTGTATTCTCCTTTGCCACAACCTAATTCTAAGACAATCGGATGTTGATTCTTAAAAAAATCGGAATGCCATTTCCCTTTTATGTCTACTTCCTTAACGGATATTTCTTCATAAGGCAATTGAAAGAAATTCCTGAAAGTCAAATTTTCAGCAAATTTATCTAATTTATTTCTACCCATTTCCATCTAAAAATTTAGCGTGGCAAAATTAGCATTTTTTTCATGAAAGATAGCAGCTAAATACAATATATATTTTTTTTTTACGTAATAGAGAATATTATAACTTTAATAAAATCGATAGTTTAGATGGCGAAAAGATTTTTTATGCTCTTATTGTTCGGAAGTTTATTGCTTTCTTTTCGCACGTATGCGCAATCGGTTAACCATAAAATTTACGGAAAAATTGTAGACAGCAACGACATTCCTCTCGAATTGGTAAATATTAGCGTTAAAGGCTCCCCTACTATCGGCACCATTACCAACGAAGCAGGCAGATTTGAATTATCGATAGGAACATTAAAAGAATGTGTTTTAATAATAAGCTCTTTGGGATATGTAAGTCAAGAGTATCCTGTTAAAATAGAAGGGAATAGAAAAACAACGGTCAATATTGTTCTCATTCCTTCCAATATAACCTTACCCGAAATAGCTGTCAAAAGTAGTTATACAATCAACGAAGAAATTGAGCATATCAGTCCGAAAGCAGTTGTTCTTATGCCTTCTTTGAATAACAGTATCGAAAACCTAATCAAAGCAGTAGGTTTAGGCGTTCAGTCTAATAACGAACTGAGTACTCAATACAATGTCAGGGGTGGAAGTTATGACGAAAATCTTATCTATCTAAATGGAATTGAAGTATATCGTCCTTTTTTGATTCGTTCGGGACAGCAAGAAGGACTCAGTTTTATCAATCCCGATTTGGTTTCGGAAGTTAATTTCTCTTCGGGAGGATTTAGTCCCTATTATGGCGATAAAATGTCTTCGGTTTTAGACGTACGCTACAAAACACCCCTATTTTTTAAAGGAAGCGTATACGGCAGTTTATTGGGTGCCGGCTGTCATGTCGAAAATCTTAGTAAAAACAAAAAATTCTCTTATCTGTTAGGAGTGCGTTATCTTTCAAATTCTTATCTGATAAAAAAAATGCAAACCCAAGGCGATGCCAAACCGAATTTTACCGATGTGCAACTTCTGCTCAACTATACTCCTCATTCTAAATGGACTATTTCGCTTTTCGGCAACTACTCACGCAACAGCTATCAATTAATTCCTGCAACAAAAAAAACAACCTTTGGGCATATTAATGACATGAAACGTCTAACGGTTTATTTTGACGGACAAGAAATTGATGCTTATCAAACCTTGTTTACGGCACTGACGACGACCTATTCGCTCAACAAAAACAACAGCTTCAGCTTAGTATTTTCTCATTTTAATACTATTGAAAAAGAAACTTTCGATATTGAAGGACAATATTTTTTAAGCGAAGTCAATACTGATTTCGGCTCCGAAGACTTGGGCGAAAGTTTATCGATAAGAGCTGTGGGCGGTGATTTGCATCATGGACGTAACTTTTTGAATGCAAATATTTTTCATAGCGAACTAAAAGGTTCACATACTTTGAATAATAATTTATTTATATGGGGATTAAAAGCACAAGGAGAATTGATTAACGATAAGTTATGCGAATGGCGTTTACGCGATTCGGCTTTTTACACGCTCCCCTTTGTCCCTTTTGTTCCGGGCGATAGTGTCCCTTTCGAGCATCCGGCACGTGCATTAATCATTGACGACTATCTGACTGCCAATAATAATTTACAAACTTTTCGATTTTCGGGCTACGCCCAAAACAAATGGACGTACGAAGACAGCTCTTATCTGTTTATACTTACGGGAGGTGTGCGTTTTTCTTATTGGAGTTTTAATCACGAACTAATAGTAACGCCACGCGTTCGTCTTACTTTTCAACCCAAAATAAAATCCGACATCTCGTTCTACCTCGCAAGCGGAATGTACTATCAACCACCTTTTTATAAAGAAATGCGTTACGGTAACGGGAAATTAAACACAGCTATTAAATCTCAAAAATCTTATCATTTGATTTTGGGTTGCGACTATTTATTTAAAATTGCTCGTCGTCCTTTCAAACTCACGAGTGAGGTATATTATAAATATTTGTACGACTTAATTACTTATTCATTGGATAATGTTCGCGTAGTGTACTCCGGCACCAACGATGCTCGCGGATATGCCGTAGGTATTGACGCCAAGCTATCGGGAGAAATTGTACCGGGTGCAGAATCTTGGCTTTCTTTCTCTTTAATGAAAACAATGGAAGACATCAAAGGAGATTATTTTTACCTGTACTTAGACAGCAATCGCAATGTTACTTACAATATGAGCGAAGCAGTAAGCGACAGCATTGTTTATCCGGGTTTTCTTCCACGCTTAACCGATCAACGTTTTTCGATTAATTTATTTTTTCAAGATAAAGTGCCTCGCCTACCTATGCTTAAGGCACACATAAATCTGATTTACTCAACACCCGTTATGTACTATATTCCGAAATATACAAGAGCAAATCATGGATTTCGTTCACCCAAAGACTATTTCAGAGCGGATATAGGACTGTCGTGGCAATTCATTAACGATGCTTCTATTTCTAATCCTAAAAATCCGTTACGTGTCTTTAAGGCTGCATATTTGACTTTTGAAATATTTAATATTTTCAATTATTACAACATCATTTCATTTACCTATATAAAAGACATTGACGGCAACCCCTATCGAGTTCCTAACTACCTAACACCAAGATTGTTTAACGTAAAGCTACGATTTGAATTTTAAATGTTTTTATTCTCTAATGTTAAAAATAACAAAATAAAGATTTTATGTTTTCGTTAGAAATGATATTAAAATAAAAGATTCTTGAAAACAAAGCGTCATATTTGCATTTTAGTCCTTTTTTTGTCGGTAACGGAATTTATTTCTGCACAAACAAAATACAATAATGATTTCCTGAATTTAGGCGTTGGTGCCAAAGGTTTAGGACTTGCTAATACGCAAGTGGCTATCGTTAACGATGTAACTTCATCTTATTGGAATCCTGCAGGATTAGCAAATATGGAGAAAAAATACGAAATGGCACTGATGCACTCGTCGTATTTTGCCGGTATTGCCAACTACGATTATTTAGGATTAGCCTATAAAATTGATTCGGTGCAAAGTGTAGGATTTACGCTTTTGCGATTCGGAGTAGATGGAATTCCTAATACAACGCAACTAATCGATAATCAAGGAAATATTAATTATGACCGTATCACGTATTTTTCGGCTGTCGATTGGGCTGCTCTTTTTTCTTACGGACGCCTATTGCCGGTAGAAGGCTTGAGTATAGGCGGTAATTTCAAATTAATAAGAAGAAAAATAGGAAGTTTTGCCAATGCTTGGGGGTTCGGACTTGATGCAGGCTTGCAATACCATATAAAAAAATGGGCGTTCGGATTAACAGCCTACGACATTACTTCTACTTTTAACGCATGGAGTTCCCATCTTGCCGACTCTACCAAAGATGTTTTTATCCGTACAGGCAACGAGCTGCCTGACAACGGATTAGTAGTAACTATCCCCCGCTTAACGCTTGCTTTTGGACGACATTTCGATTTTGGGAAAAAATTTACCGCTATGACTACTTTAGACATCGATTGTCCTTTCGACGGCAAACGTAATTCGCTATTATCAACAAAAGTAATTAGTTTTGAGCCTCATTTGGGTGTTGAGTTCGGCTACGACGATATTGTTAATTTAAGAGCAGGTATCGGCAATTTTCAAAAAGAAAAAAATATAGATGGAAAAAAGACAGTGAGTTGTCAAATAAATATCGGACTTGGTTTCACTATCAAAAGAATACTGACAATAGATTATGCTCTCACTGATTTGGGCGATTTATCGGTCGCATTGTATTCCCATGTTTTTTCTCTTAAACTTGCTCTCAATCAATTCAAAAGAAATAAGTCATAATTCCTGAAACAAAAAACACAATCAACTTATTTTTACAATTTTTATTTAGTATTTTTGCATTATCAATTATTAAAAGTTTATTTTACTGTATAACAAATGGCTGAGTTAAAAAAATTAGCAAATCAAACCATTATTTATGGCAGCACAACCATTATCGGTCGTTTGCTAAATTATTTACTTGTCCCCTTTCACACCTATATTTTTCTAGACCCTAAAAACTACGGTGTAGTCGGAGAAATGTATGCGTGGGTAGCTTTGCTGATGGTAGTGCTTACCTATGGAATGGAAACTACTTTTTTTCGATTCAGCAGCATGCACGAAGATAAACCGAAAGTGTTTAGCACCAGCTTTTGGATGATATTCTCTACCACCTCATTGTTCCTTGTTTTATCGCTTGTTTTTTCGCAGCCGATAGCCGATATTTTAAAATATCCCTCACATCCTGAGTACATACGATGGTTTTCTATTATCGTTAGTTTCGATGTGATTAGCAGCATTCCTTTTGCTCGTTTACGTGCTGAAAACAAAGCTCTTCGATTTGCTTTTATCAAAATTGCAAATATCGTATTAACCGTTTTATTCAACCTTTTCTTTTTATGGTTTTGTCCATTAATGATAAGCAAAGGAATCGCCGTTTCTTTCTTTTCTTTGATTTATCAAGCTGAAATAGGCGTAGGTTATATTTTTATTGCTAACTTGTTGGCATCCTCTATTCAAATGCTGATGTTACTCGGCACTTGCAAAGGATTAAAATTTCATATCAATCGGGCTTTGCTAAAACCTATGTTGAAGTATGCTTTGCCTTTACTCGTACTCGGATTAGCAGGTATTGTCAACGAAACTTTAGACCGTATCTTAATAAAAAACCTATCGGCTGACAATCTTAACGATGCAATGCACAATGTAGGGGTATACAGTGCTTGTTTTAAAATAGCTGTTATTATGTCGCTGTTTATACAAGCGTTTCGTTATTCTGCCGAACCTTTTTTCTTTGAACAATTTAAAGAAAAAGATGCCAAAACAGCCTATTCTGTGGTAATGACTTATTTTGTGATTGTTTGCAGTCTTATTTTCTTAGGGACAACTTTATACCTTGATTTTATTAAGTATTTTGTGAGTAAACCTTATCATGAAGGATTACACATTGTCCCCCCTGTTTTACTCGCATATATGATGTTGGGAATTGTTTTCAATTTAAGTATTTGGTATAAATTAACGGGAAAGACCAAATACGGGGCGTATATTTCCGTCGGTGGTGCCGTTATAACATTGATAGTCAACTTCTCGTTAATTCCACTCATAGGCTATACCGGCGCTGCATGGGCACATTTTATAACCTATTTCTGTATGATGATAGCCTCTTATTGGTTAGGACAAAAACATTATCCTATTAACTATGATTTAAAGAAAATAGGATTTTACAGCTTCACGGCTATTGCTTTGTTTGCAATAAGCTATTACCTGATTCCTTTTCATAAAATAACTTCGCATCAACTACTGATAAAAACCATTGTCAATACATTTATACTACTCATTTACATACTGATAATTGTTAAAAAAGAATTCAAAATACTGAAAGTTTTATTTAAAAAATAGCAATATACAATGAGGAAAAAAATTTTATTTATTGACAATCCACATCCGAGTATGGAAAAAGAACTCAGTAAGATGGGATTTTTAGTAGATAAAAAAAACATTAGCTACCCGGAACTTTTAAACATAGCATCCGATTATTACGGTTATATTATTCGCAGCAAGTTTATTATTGACAAACAACTTATTGACAAGTCAATCAACTTAAAATTCATTGCTCGAATAGGTGCCGGAATGGAAAATATAGACACCGATTATGCCAAAACTAAAAACATAATTTGCCTAAATTCCCCGGAAGGAAATGCCGATGCTGTCAGCGAATTTGTTATTGGCAGCCTATTCAACTTACTTCGTTACATAAAAAAATCGGATAATGAAGTCCGTCATGGTATTTGGGACCGACAATCCAACTGCGGCTTAGAGTTGCACACAAAAACCGTAGGCATTATCGGTTATGGCAATATGGGAAGTCGTTTAGCCGATAAATTAAAGGCTTTAGGCTGTAAAGTATTGGTTTATGATAAGTTTAAAAAGAATTTCGGAAATCAATATATTCAAGAAGTTACACTAAAAGAAATCCAAAAGGAAGCGGATATTGTAAGCATACATATCAATTATACGGACGAGAACCATTATTATATCAATAAAAAATGGATAAACGGTTTTCGTAAAAATATTTATCTCGTCAATACTTCTCGCGGCAAAGTATTACACACTGCCGAACTTATTGAAACATTGAAAGAAGGAAAGGTTATCGCAGCAGCTTTAGACGTATTGGAATATGAAAATATTCGCTTGCAAAATAAACCTATGGAAGAATGGGATGAGTCAATGCACTTTTTAGCACAATCGCCCAATGTTCTGCTTTCGCCTCATATTGCAGGACAAACTTATGACGCACACGAAAAACACGTGAAAATTTTAGTCGAAAAAATAAAGAAAATCATTTAACGCTACTTTCATCTATCAGGTTATTCAGTAAAGCATAAACTGTTAAACCTGAAATAGTTTTAATTCCTGTTTTTCTATTAATGTTTTTTCGATGTGTAATAACAGTGTGGATAGAAAGGCATAATTCATCGGCAATTTCTTTATTGGTTTTTCCTTTTGCAACTGCTATCAACACATCTTTTTCTCTATCGGAAAGCTCATAGTTTTCTTTAGGCTCATTATTGTTTTTATCCAATAATGCATCGTGCAATTTTGATTCTATTTTTTGTTTCGTATCATCTATTTCTATAACTGCATGATACTGTTTCAATACGGCTTGTTCAACATAAGTAGTAACAAAGGCTACCACTGCCGTATCTTTGTATTCACGAAACATACTTTTCACCATATAGCGTTTGGAATAATCCATTAAAGAAGGATTGACAACAAGAATATCGGGTTTGATAGCGTGTATTTTTTCATGCAATTTATCCAAAGCATCCAACACCCTTACTACTTCAAAATAAATGCTATCGGATAATAAATAAGTAAAACCGGCAGCAATAATCGGCGAAGATTCTACTAATAATATTTTACTTTGTCGTTTCATACCTTATTCTTTCTCCAACGATTCAACAAAGGGAACTAATATTTTTTCTTCTATTAAAGAGTGTTTATTTAAATCTTCGGTTAAATGAAAAATATCATTCAACACTTCTACTCTTTCGTTATGCATAATATCGCTTGGTAAATATTTTATCAAAATACTTATTAAATCGCTTAACTTATCTTCTATATTGCTATGAATAGACCTGAAACAATCTATTGAATAATCCGTGTTTTTTTCACCTTTCATTAATTGAGCTATATAAGGAAAAACTGTTTTTTCTTCATAATCAAAATGCTCAATTACTTCTTGTTCATATTCATCAAAAAAAACTTGTAAACTTGTTCCGTATTTTGTACCGGCACCTTTAGCAATTTTATATAAACTATCTTTAATCAGTGATAATCTTTCGTTTAAATAATAATGATGCGATAGTTGCAAATAGGAAATCAAGAATGGTATATCGCTCAATGCCAACACGCTTGTATTCGGCTGATAGTGTTTAAAGCTGTATACATTACAAACCATTAAGAAAAAAGAAGTTGAAATATGATATGTTTCGCATACTTCAGCAACCGTTTTTTCGCCAAAACCAAACTTAATTCCAAAACGATTCAATATAAGGATAAGATGATGATTGGCATTGATAACATCTGCCAATTTCATATTTTCCGTAAAAAGTAAAGGTTTCATCAATTTTAAATTTTTATTGAAAACGATTTTAAATTCGTTTTATTATTTAATAGTGATATATAATAAATGGAAAAAGATTTCATCGATCCGCAATAATTTACAAATCAATAAAATACAAAACAAACATCTACCATATTACTTATAAATAAAATTTATTTTTTATTAATTAGATGTTTTCACATCAATATTTTGTATATTTTTGCAAACATTTTTCTTAGATCATAATTAGTTCATTCTTAATATAAATCATAATGGCAACTCAAATAAAATCACATTCAAATACAATAATTGGTGCAATTGCAGGTGATATTATAGGTTCTGCCTATGAATGCGACAGCCCTAAATCAACTTCCTTTAAATTACTTCGACCTGAAGCAACTTTCACAGACGACACTGTGCAAACTATAGCTATTGCTGACAGTCTTCTCAATAAAAAAGATTTTGCTAAAAACCTTTCCGAATATGGAAAAAATTATCCTGACCGCGGCTATGGAAAGAATTTTTCGGAATGGATACACACACAAAGCCTATTGCCTTACAATAGTTTTGGCAATGGTTCTGCTATGAGAGTCAGTCCGGTTGGATTTATGTATGACAATCTTGAAAAAGTAATAAAAATAGCCAAACAATCGGCTGAAGTTACTCACGATCATTTGGAAGGCATCAAAGGTGCGCAAGCAATAGCTGCCGCCGTCTTTCTTGCTCGAATAGGAAAATCAAAACATGATATTAAAAATTTCATTATTCATACATTTGTTTACGATTTAGATTTTACTATTAACAGTATTCGTTCAACTTACACCTATGATGATTCTTGTCAAAATACAGTGCCGCAAGCCATAGTTGCCTTTTTAGAAAGCACTGATTATGAAAATGCTATTCGTCTTGCCATTTCACTCGGAGGCGATAGCGACACTTTAGCATGTATGACAGGCGGGATAGCTGCTGCCTACTACAAAGAAATTCCTGCCGGTATCATTGATTTTGCAAGTGCAAGATTACCTGCCGAATTTGTTAATATTATCAATGCTTTTGATTTAAAGATAAATGAATAAGTAATTTTACTTATCCTTCTTTTTTTACAGCCGACACAAAAGCTGCTGCCTCTTCTATAGGAAGATTTGCTTGCAATATAGCAGACGAAACAGCTACACCATGAGCGCCGGCTTTTAAAATAGGAAGTACATCAGCTTTGCGAATACCGCCAATAATATGTATGGGAATATCAATGCCTTTACGACGACATTTTGCAATTATTTCTTCCACGCCTTTACTACCCAATACTGCCGATAAATTTTCTTTCGTTTTAGTAAAACGATAAGGACCAAGACCGATATAATCCGCTTTTTGCTGATATAAAGATTCTATTTGTTCAAAAGTATTGGCAGTTCCGCCAATTAGCAATTGATTATTCGAAAGCATACGTGCTTCTTTTACAGGCATATCGTTTTGTCCCAAATGCACTCCGTCTGCTTTTAACTCCATAGCCAACTCAACATAATCATCAATAAAAAACAAAGCATCATATTGTTTGCATAATTGTTGAATACGTATACTTTCCTCTTTCACAACAGACAAAGGTTGATGTTTTATGCGGACTTGTATCCAACGTATACCCCCTTGTAATGCCATTTGAGCCGACTCGAAATAATCGTAATGTTCCGTGTAGTGTGTTATAAACTGTATTTTATAATTTTTTAAATCTCTACTTTTCATACGTTCATCCTTTTAAGTGTCAAGCTATTTTAGGACATGACATTTTTAACTTCGTTTTGTAAAGCATTGAAACGAGATAGTAAAAGCTGATAATTTTTAGACATTAAAAACTCATTCCACAAATACCCTAACACAGCTATTCCTCCAAAGTTCCAAGTTTTAACTTTGGCTATATTAACAACTTCTATTCCGCCCATTGCTATAACTTTATCATCTATTATTTTTTGCTTCGCAGCAACTGTCAATTCATTTTCTGTAAATGCCGAGCGATAAGCTTTCTTAGAAATACTATGAAAAATAGGACTTAACAACAAATAATCATAATTGTTTTTATGTGCTATAATCTCATCGAACGTATGGCAGGCTCGCGTTTTAAATCCATTAAAATCAGTTGTATAAGATTGATTTTTAGCATTATGATGTATTCCTTTAACAGCATAATCATTGCACAATTCAAAATAATCATGTAAGATTATATGCTTGTGATATTTAGCGTCTATCTTATTTAAAAACTGTTGAAATTCAACTATGCCGGCATCGGGTTTACGTAAATGAAAATACATTAAATTATTTTCAAACAGCAAGCGAACGGCGGTTACTTCTTCTTTAAAAAAAGATGGGTTAGCTATGACTATTAATTTCATCATAATCTCAATTTTTCCATATTAATTTAACGCTTATTCGTCTTAAAAATTACCTTTATTGAACAAAATATTTCCAACTGAAAAATAACAAAAAAAAAGATGAAAATTTTTCATTTTATTCAAAATATTGTTAAAAATAATACGTTTTATTAATAGAAAATATTAATAATAAATAAAAACTTAAAAGTCATGAAACCTAAAAAATATTTCAAAGTTGATTTAGAATGGAGAAAACCTCTATTCTTCCAAATCGGGATTTTAACATCCTTAGTCATTGTGTTAGCAGTGTTTGAATTATTCGGTTCAAGCGAAAAAGAAGTTGCTGATTTTTCGTATGAAGGCATTAATATAATTGATGATGAAACTGTAATAATAACAAAACCTGAAATAGAGCTTCCCCCTCCTCCTGCACCCGAAAACATTTCTACTTCAGATTTTAAGCTGGTAGAAGATAACATACCAGTAGACATTGATTACAGTTTTGACGCACAATCGGACGAGTCAATGAAAACTCAAGAAATAGAATATGTCGAATATGTGGAAGAAGAAGACGCTAAAGAACCTGAAGTATTTCGCTTTGTAGAAGAAGACCCCGAATTTCCCGGCGGAGAAAAAGCACGCCAACAATTCTTTGCCGATAACATCGTATACCCTCGCGTAGCAAGAGAAATCGGTGCTGAAGGACGTGTAATGGTTAGCTTCATTGTAGAACCCGATGGTAAAATTACCAATGTAAAAATTGAAAGAGGAAGAATACAAGCATTAGACGAAGAAGCTGTTAGAGTAACTAAAATGATGCCGCCTTGGAAACCGGGAAAACAAAGAGGTAGAGCTGTCAGATGTCAATTTACTATGCCTGTCGTCTTTATGTTACAATAAGTTGAGCTTTACATATAAAACACAGATTTAAGGCAAGTTACTATAATTTCACATTTTCATTGTAAAGTCGTATAAAACTCATACACTTTATAATCACTTACTCATTTCTCAGTCAATCAATTTAACATATTTTTTTCGATTTTAACTTTTAACTTGTTTTTTTTTCTTAAACACTATATTTTTCAATTTTTCAGATAAAATTTTAATCAAAATATTTTAAAAAATAATGCGCATTATATAATAATTATTAGTATTTTTGTAAAAATTATTTATTAATAAATAAAACCCTAAAGTCATGGAACCTAAAAAATCCGTTAAAGCTGATTTAGAGTGGAGAAAGCCTATATTTTTTCAAATCGGGATTTTAACATCCTTAGTCATTGTGTTAGCAATGTTTGAATTATTCGGTTCAAGCGAAAAAGAAGTTGCCGAATTTTCATACGAAGGCACCATTATAACTGAAGAGACTATTATACAAACAGAACAACGAAAAGAGCTTCCCCCTCCTCCTGCACCTGAAAACATTTCTACTTCAGAATTAAAGATAGTAGACGATAACATCAAAATAGACGCTGAGTTCGAGTTTGACGCAGAAGCAGACGAGTCAATGGTAACTCAAGAAATAGAATACGTCGAATATGTGGAAGAAGAAGACGCTAAAGAAGCTGAAGTGTTTGTTATAGTGGAAGAAGACCCTGCATTTCCCGGTGGTGAAGAAGCACTCCAAAAATTCTTTGCCGATAACATCGTATACCCTCGCGTAGCAAGAGAAGCCGGTGCTGATGGACGTGTAATGGTTAGCTTTGTTGTAGAACCCGATGGTAGAATTACCAACGTAAAAGTTGTCAGAGGAAGAATACAAGCATTAGACGATGAAGCTGTCAGAGTAACCAAACTGATGCCTCGTTGGAAACCCGGAAAACAAAGAGGGAAAGCAGTAAGATGCCAATTTACTGTGCCTGTCGTCTTTATGTTACAGTAAGTTGAGCTTTACATATAAAACTCAGATATTATGGCAAGTTATTATAATTTCATAAGCGACAGTTTCAATGAAATAAAACTTCCTAAAGAGCCTGCCAATTTATATGACCCTATTCGCAATATGCTGGCTCAAAAAGGAAAGCTAATACGCCCCGAACTTTGCTTATTAGCTTGTGACTTATTCAATGGAATTACAAAAAATGCTATTTATCCCGCTATTTCTTTTGAATTACTACACACCTTCTCATTGATTCATGATGACATTATGGATCAAGCAGAATTACGTAGAGGAAAGCCCACTATTTATAAAGAATACGGAGCCAATAGTGCTATTTTAACCGGCGATGCTTTGTTTGCTCATGCTTATCAATATCTTCTACAATATAAATCAATAGGTATCACTAAAATCATACATTTGTTTACGACTACGGCTATTAGTATTTGCGAAGGACAACAAATGGATATGGACTTTGAAAAGAAAGTAAAAATCAAGCTCGATACCTATCTGCAAATGATTCGTTTAAAAACAGCAAGTATGATAGCGGCTTGCTTAACTACCGGAGCCATTATCGCCAATGCAGCTTCCGAACATCAAAATTATTTATATGAATTTGGAATTAATGTAGGATTAGCTTTTCAAATTCAAGATGATTTATTCGACGTATATGGTGAAGCCGATAAAGTGGGCAAAACAAACGGACAAGATATCGCTAGCAATAAAAAAACCTTTTTATCTGTAAAGGCTTTAGAAATAGCAAATAAAGAAGATTTAAAAACACTAAAACATTATTTTTCCAAAACTACTTTTGATTTTAATGAGAAATTTGAAGCCATTAAATCATTGTACGATAAATACGAAATCAAAGCAATAGCTGAACAACAAATAGCACATTATTACGAACAAGCTTATAAACATTTAAATGCTATTCCCGTTCCGGAAAACAAAAAAGCACCTTTAATCGAATTTGTCGAACAATTAATGTATAGGAATTTTTAATTAATGCATGGGGATTTTAATTAATGTATGAAAGATAGTTCAAGGTATCAGTATCGTAAATGGATTATTCTTTTATCAGTTATTCTCGTTTCTGTCGTTTATATCATTCGCTTATTATTTCTACAAATAATTGATGACCAATGGGAAATAAGAGCTAAAGGTAATGCTTTACGTTACGTATGCGACTACCCTCCAAGAGGACTTATTTATGATAGAAACGGCGAATTATTAGTTACCAACACTATTTCTTATGACCTAATGGTCGTTCCCAGAAACGTAAAATTAACAGAAACACTCATAAAAGAACTTTGTCATATTTTACAGATTTCGGAAGAAGAATTTATGAAACGATTCGATAAAGCAAAAGCTTACTCTCCTTATATAGGCTCCATTTTCGATCGACAAATTACTGATGAAACACACGGCTATATAGAAGAACGCCTGCACCGTTTACAAGGTTTTTATCTACAACCGCGTACCTTAAGAAAATATTTAACATCTTCGGCAGCACACTCATTGGGCTATATAGGTGAAGTAAACTACTATGAAATAGAAAAAAATCCCTACTACAAAATGGGAGATTATATTGGAAAAATAGGAATTGAAAAATACTATGAAGAAGAATTAAGAGGAACAAAAGGCTGCCAAATCCTAATGGTCGACAACTTGAATCGAGAAAAGGGTTCATTTCAAAACGGCATGTTTGACACTGCCGCTATTGTTGGAAAAAGTTTATGGGCATCTTTGGATAAAGAACTGCAAGAATACGGCGAATTATTAATGAAAAACAAAAGAGGAAGCATTGTTGCAATTGAACCTTCAACAGGCGAAATCTTATGCATCGTTACTTCTCCCTCTTACGACCCTGCCCTACTTGTAGGAAGAAATAGAGGAAAAAATTATGCAATATTAGAAAAAGATTCTATCAATAAACCTCTTTTCAACAGAGCTTTAATGGCACAATATCCTCCCGGCTCTACCTTTAAGCTAGTGAATGCATTAATCGGACAAGAAGAAGGAGTTATTAACAAAGACACTCGTTTCAGTTGTACCATGGGTTTTGCTTATGGCAATAGAGTGTTAGGCTGCCATGCCCATGCATCACCTCTTGCTATGGTAGCCTCTATACAAACATCGTGCAATGCCTATTATTGTAGGGTTTTAAAAGCCATATTAGAAAACAGAAAAAAATACAAATCGACCAAAGAAGCCTATGATGCTTGGTATCAAAAAATTATCAGTTTCGGTTTCGGTCAAAAATTCAATTTGGACCTTCCTTACGAATTAAAAGGGAACATTCCTACTTCTGCTTATTATGATAGATACTACGGTGAAAATCGCTGGAAAGCAACGACGATTATTTCCATTGCTATCGGACAAGGCGAAATAACGGTAACGCCTATTCAATTAGCTAATTTTGTAGCTATCATAGCCAATAGGGGCTATTATTATCCTCCGCATCTCGTAAAAGCGATAGGACATAAAGACTCATTGAACACACAATTCTACACAAAACACTATGTTGATGTCAAACCGGCTTATTTTGACCCTGTCATAGAAGGTATGGAAAAAGCTGCTACTGCCGGCACAGTGAGAAGTGCTAGTGTGCCGGGAATTAAAATCGGAGGGAAAACAGGAACTGCTCAAAATCCTCATGGAAAAGATCATTCTATTCTTATAGGTTATGCACCATTGGACAATCCTAAAATTGCTATTTCTGTAATAGTTGAAAATGCAGGATTCGGTGCTACTTGGGCAGGACCTATTACGAGCTTAATGATAGAAAAATATTTAAAAGATTCCGTGTCGCGTAAAGAGCTTGAAGAGCGTATTATAAACACAAATATATATTAATCGAATGAAGAAAAATAAAACACATATAGATTGGACGCTTATATTTCTCTTCTTTTTACTCATAAGCATAGGGTGGATTAATATTTATTCTACTACTGTCGAATCTTTTGATTCCTTTAATTTTAACACAAGCTATGGCAGACAATTAATATGGATAAGTTCTGCCATTCTCTTAGCTATTTTCACCTTTGTTATTAATTATCGCTTTTTTCCGGGTTTTGCAACACCTATTTACTTTATATTCATTCTATTACTCTTACTAGTAATCGTTGTTGGCGAGTCAACAAAAGGCGCTAGCTCTTGGTTCGGATTTGGAAGCCTTGGAATTCAACCTGCCGAATTTGCAAAATATGCCACTTGTTTGTTGTTAGCACGATATATAGCTAATAATGAATGTGATTTAACAAAAGTAAAAAATCTATCGGTAGCGATATTGATTATCGTTTTGCCTTTATTTTTTATTCTTTTACAAAATGATACGGGTTCTGCCTTGCCTTTTTTATTTTTATTTATTGCTTTATACAGAGAAGGACTTTTTTCTTGGATTCTAATAGCCGGACTTACAGCAATCGTACTGTTTATTTTATTAGTATTTTTCAAAGAATGGATAATAGCTGCGTTTATTACATTTTTACTTATCTGGGTTTTATGGTTATTTCGAAAAAAGAAACGCACCTATAAAGGTATTTTATTGATTTATGCAACTATTATTATCTACATCTTTACGGTTGATGCAATTTATACTCGTGTTTTAAAAGATTATCAACGTGCACGTATTGAAGTGCTATTTGGAAAAATTGAAGACTCTAAAGGCATTGATTATAACGTCATACAATCAAAAATAGCTATCGGTTCCGGCGGATTATTAGGAAAGGGCTTTCGCAATGGCACACAAACCAATCTTAATTTTGTTCCGGAACAAAGCACCGACTTTATTTTTTGCACTATCGGCGAAGAATGGGGATTCGTGGGCTCTTCCGTTGTCGTACTGCTATATGCTTGGCTCATTATTCATATCTTTTTACGTTCGGAACAACAACGTGTGCCTTTTGTGCGAATTTACGGCTACTGCATTGCTTGCATTTTCTTTGCTCACTTTACCATCAATATTGGTATGACATTGGGAATCATGCCCGTTATTGGTATTCCTTTACCGTTTATCAGCTATGGCGGCTCTTCTTTGCTTGCCTACACGCTAATGCTTTTTACATTTATCAATTTAGACGCAAAAACCAATCTTTGGAATTAATAATTTTCGCTATTAATTGATTTAGATGCAATCCATTAAAGCAATTCAACATAAGTTTTTCATATAAATTCCTACGAATTTAGGCTATCCGTCTGTGTATCATCAATTAAATTTATTTAAGAAAAAATGCAAAACCAATAAGATTTTTTGATACTTTTGCAGCGGAGAGATGGCAGAGTGGTCGATTGCGGCGGTCTTGAAAACCGTTGAGGTGAGAGCCTCCGGGGGTTCGAATCCCTCTCTCTCCGCCCAATCAGTATAAAATAACGAACACCTTTAATTGGGTGTTTTTTATTCTAAAAGAAAAACATATTGATTAATAAACAGATATGAATAAAAACATCGAAATAAAAGAAGTCGTTACCAACAAAGACATCCGTTTATTTATTCAATTTCCCAGAAAACTTTATAGCAACTGCCCCTACTATGTCCCCTCTTTGGAAGCCGACGATATTACAACATTAAAACATCATCCGGCACATGCTTTTTGTGATATGCGTATGTGGTTAGCTTTTAAGAATGGAAAAATAGTGGGACGTATTGCCGGAATTATTAACCACAAATACAATGCTATTCAAAACAAAAAGCGTATTCGATTCGGTTGGTTTGATGCCATAAACGATTATGAAGTTTTTCAATTATTGTTTCAAACCGTTGAAAAATGGGGAAAAGAAGTAGCCGATGCAATAAGCGGTCCATCACGCTTTTCGAATATGGAAAAACAAGGTTTATTGATTGAAGGATTTGACAAAATTCCCCCTATTCCCGCCGAATACAACTACCCTTACTATGCCAACTATATCGAAAAATTAGGCTACCAAAAAGAAGTGGACTACTTGCAATACCGAGTAAAAATTAAAGCTACCCCCTCTAAAATAAAAGAACTAAACAACTATATAACAAGCAAATATAATGTAAGACTAAAAAAGTTTTCCAATAAAAAAGAAATGAAACACTATGCTAAACTAATGTTTGATGCTTTGAACAAAAGCTATAAAGACATTTACAATTTCATTCCTTTAGAAGACAAGGAAATTGATTTCATCATAAAAAACAATTTTAGTTTTATTGATAAAGACCTTGTTACGGTATTATTAGATAAAAATGATGAGTTAATAGGCTTTTCTCTTTGCGTGCCTTCATTGAGTAAAGCTTTTCAAAAAGCAAAAGGCAAACTATTTCCTTTCGGCTGGTATCATATTTTAAAAGCAATCAAAAAGAACACAATAGTTGATATGTACCTCACAGGTCTTGTCCCTGCTTGGTCGGGAACGGGTATACATATTTTGTATCACAGTTATTTAAACGATGTTTTTATAAAAAAAGGATTTGTATATGCCGATACTACTCAACAATTAGAAGACAATACGGCACATAAAATATGGAATAAATACGAATCGGAAATCACATTTAAAAGACGTTGCTATGTTAAGCAATTATAGCAATGATTAAACAACAAACACTTCTTAAATTGCTGTATATATCCTTTTTTTTTATTAAAAATATATTGTTGAAAAAAAACTTCGTTTTTCCCATTTTTTATCTATCTATATTCTACTTTTGTAAATAATATTTACCTTAATATAAAAATTAATAAAATAATGAATAAAAGTAAATTTAAATATTTATTGCTGTATGCTTTTTTATTTTGTGCAAGCACTATTAACGCTCAAAAAAACCATGCATACACCTTCCCGGATAGAGAATTTAAATCAGCAAATGAGTTGTTTACAGCTAAACAATACAATGCTGCTAAGGAAATGTTTACTGTCGTTTACAATGCCATTCCTGAGAAATACGATTTGCGAAAAGAACAATCGCTCTATCATATAGGAATATGTGCAGCACTGCTGTATCATGCGGATGCTGAAAAAACAATTCTTTATTTTATAGAGCAATATCCCGAAAACTCAGACCTTAACAATTTGTGGTTTTATTTAGGCAACTATTATTTTGCTAACGGGTCTTACCGCAAAGCCTTATCTGCTTACGAAAACACTGAAGAACGATTAATCAATGCGGAAAATACGGCTGAATATGAATTTAAAAAAGGATATTCGTATTTTATGACAGAAAAACAAAACGAAGCCAAACTTTTACTGTCAAAAGCAAAAGAACGCGAAGGGCAATATCAATCAAAAGCATTGTTTTATTATTCTCATATTCTTTATGTAGAAAAAAATTACAATAGTGCCTTATCAGGATTTCAAAAACTAAAAGACATAGAAGGATATAGCAGTATAATTCCCTTCTATGTTTTTCACATCTATTTTGCTTTAGGCGAATACGAAAACATTATAGCACAAGCCCCTGAACTTTTAGCTAAAAGTAGTGAAAAAAGATTAGGCGAAATGAATCGTATCGTCGCTCAATCGCACTTCTATTTAAAACAATACGACAAAGCCATCCTCTATTTCGAAACCTACTTACAAAAAGCAAATGCACTCACTTGTGACGATTTTTACGAAATAGGAATTTGTTATTATAAAGTCAACAAATACGATAAAGCTATCGATTATTTAACCAAATCTTTCTGTAAAGACAACGATAGCATCAATCAATACATCTATTACGCTCTGGGAGACTGCTATATAAAAACAGAACAAAAAGAATTTGCTTCTAACACTTTCTTTTCAGCCTATGAATTAAAAAAGAATCCCATTATAAGCGAGGACGCTTTATTTAATTATGCAAAATTACAATACGAAATTGCCACTAATCCTTTCGTCCCTTCTATTACCGCTTTTGAAAAATTTATCAACGAATTTCCTAATTCGGCTTATAGAAATGAAGCCGAACAGTTTTTATCCAACATTTATCTGACTACCAAAAACTATAAAGCTGCGATAGCATCACTCGATAAAATAAAACATAAAAGCATTACGCTACTTAAAGCCTATCAAAGAATACTTTATTTTAGAGGTGCAGAACTATTTAATGACGGAAAATTAGACGAAGCTACAGAATATTTCGACAAAACCATCGAAAACAACTATAATCCTATTTATTACGCTAAAAGTTTGTTTTGGAAAGGAGAAATAAACTATAGCCAAGGGAAATACAAGGAAGCAATCGAAAACTACAACCTCTTTTTTGCTTCCAACACCGCCTCTTCAACAGAAGAATATCCGACGGCATTTTACAATTTAGGATATGCACATTTTGCAAGTCAGCAATATAATTTAGCCTTAAAAAACTTTTTATCTTTCGAACAACAACATACTAATCAACCGGATAACAAAATGTTAGTCGATGCTACCAACCGCATAGGCGACTGTTACTTTATGGCTTCCAACTTAAGCGAAGCGATTAAGTATTACAATAAAGTTATTGATTATAAAAACATTGACGTAGATTATGCCTTGTACCAAAAAGCCATGTCCCTTGGTGGCATCCGCATGTTTCACGATAAAATAACCTCATTGGAACAACTGATAGCTTCTTATCCTCAATCAATGTATATCACTGAAGCCGAAACAGAAATAGCAAACACCTACTTAATGATAGGAAACAATAAAAAAGCGGAAGATTTATACGTAGAAATAATTAAGAAAGACCCGAATAACCCTAATTTAAAATCTTCTATGCTTAAATTAGGATTGATTTATTTCAATACCGAACAAGATGAAAAAGCTTTGGATATATTTAAACAAATTGTAAAACAATATCCAAAATCAGACGAAGCAAGCATTGCTCTGAAAAACATTGAAACCATTTATTCTACATCGGGCAATATTGAAGATTTCTTTGTTTATGTAAAAAGTATTTCTTTTGCCAATATTACTGTTGAATATCAAGATACTGTTACCTACAATGCTGCTGCTGAAAAATATTTTAAGAAAAATTTCGAGGATGCCAACAAAGGATTTAACGCTTATATAGAACGCTTCCCTAATGGTGTATTTGCCACACACGCACATTTTTACATAGCTGAAATTGCGATGAGAAAATCCAACGACGCTGTGGCTTTGACCAATTACGAATACGTTATTCAAAACCCTCTCGACCAGTTTGAATTAACCGCTTTACAAAATTCCGCCGACTTATATTATAAGAAACAAAATTACGATCAATCGCTTAAATACTATACGCTTTTAAATCAGAAAACAAGCAATCCTGCTCAAAAAACAGATGCTCTATTAGGAGTTGTTCGTTCTTCATATTACAACAAAAACTACAGCAATGCATTAGCATTAGCCGAAGAATTTCTGAAAGAACCAAAGTTAAATCCTGATGCACAACAAGAAGCACATATCATTATTGCTCGTTCTGCAATGGAATTAAACGATATAAAAAGAGCCGCTAAAGAATACGAATACATCGCCAAGGTGTCAAAATCGGAATATGCTTCCGAAGCTTTGTATTACCTCGCTTATATCATTTATCAACAAGACAATCTTGTTGCTGCCGAGAAAAAAATATTTGAAATATTGACCAATATTTCTCACGACTACTGGTTAGCTAAAAGCTATATTTTGTTAGGCGATATTTATCTTGCTAAAGGCAATTCGTTCCAAGCAAAACACACCTATCAAAGCATTATAGAAAACTATGACGGCGAAGATTTAAAACAAATAGCACAAGAAAAATACAACGCCATTATCGAAAAAGAAGAAGCTATTGAAAAGCAAAATCAAGAGGAAAAGCTAAAAGAAGAAGAAAAAAACGAAGAAGAAAATATGTCAGGAACTAAATAATCCATTATAGCAATGAAAAATATAAGTATAAAAATATATCACAGCATGAAAACATTTAAAATCATTCTGCTAATCGCACCATTGTTGTTTTACACTCTCATTGTTTCGGGACAAAAAGATTATGATGTGTTGGTGCCGTCTTCTTTTGTGCCGACCATTAAGTATCCGCAACCTAAATCTAAACAGCAAATCAACATTATAGATACTGTAAAAGTAGAACAAGAAGTTACTTATTCGGTAGAAGATATGGTGTTAATTCATGAATTTTCACCCGACCCCATCAATGCACCTAAGGTGGGAAAAGATAAACTAAGCCGTCTATATCGTAACTACTTAAAAGTGGGTATAGGATATGCCGAACCTTATTTGGAGTATAGCCACAGCAATTTACGTTCTAAAAAATGGGCTTACGGTGTTAATATGAAACATCATTCTTATTTTGGAGGAATTAAAAATTATGGTCCATCCTCTTTTTCCAACACATCCGCTAATATATATGGAAAATTATTTGTAGATAAATTCATTTTGCAAGGAAACATTGATTATAGCCACGATTATTTTCATTGCTACGGCTATAATACCGACACTTTGAAAAAAATCTATCTTATCGAAAACAAACATTTACCTAAAGCAAAAACTACTTTACGCCAGTACCATAATATTCATGCTAACATAAGTGCCTTTAGTAATTATAATAAAAAATCGAAAAAACTGGCTCAAATCTACGCTTTAGACTACAACTTTCTGATAGACAACTATAAATCCTACGAACATCAGCTTGGTTTCATGAGCAGTTTAGAGCAAAAGATTGATATACCTCGTTTGAATGCAGCTAAAATAGGCGGAGATATTGACCTCAATTATTACCATAATCTGTGGGATAATCCGAAACTAAAAGAAGACAATTGGCTTTTTAAATTAAATCCCAAAATGGAAATGGTATATGGCAACTATGCTTTCCGTGTAGGCTTTGGTTTAGCATTGGGATTGCACGACAGTTCTATTTTTAATATCTATCCCGATATAGAAGTATTATTCAATGTAGTTCCCAATATCTTAAGCTTTTGTATAGGTTTAGACGGAGACATGGAGCGTTATTCTTACTTATCTACCATGCGTCTTAATCCTTATTTATCCGACTACGTAGATGTGGGATTTATTAAAAATCAATTACGTATTTATGCCGGCACAAAAACCAATCTTTCTCGCTCTATTTCTTTTGGAGCAAGGGCTTCTATGTCCTTGCTAAGCAATATGCCTTTCTTCTTTAACGACACAAGCACACGCACAGTATTAAAAGACACTTCCGTGAATTTATACAACACTTTTATACTTCTTACCTCTCAATCAATATACACCAATGCTCATGCAGATATTACCTATCGCTACAAAGAAACATTTGGGATAAAATTAAATTTTGATTATCATTTATATACTGTCGACACCTCTATTTTACGTAAAGCATGGTATAAACCAATGTTTACTACTTCTTTGGATGCTTTTTATAATCTAAAAGATAAGTTTATCTTTACTTTCGATTTTTATATACATACAGGTGCTTTCCGTCCGTCGGTAACACCCTCAGGACTCATAAGAGCAATTCCTTTAAAATCGGTATTTGATTTTAACTTAGGATTTGAATATCGTTGGAACAACCGTTTATCCTTCTTTTTAGATGTTAATAATTTTGCGGCACAACGCAACTACTTATATTATGAATATCCGTCAGAGCGTATCAATTGTCTCTTAGGGGTTAAATGGATTTTTGGTGGTGAAAAAATAAATAAAAAATAAAATGATTGCATATATTACAGGGGCTACCAGCGGATTTGGTAAAGCCATAGCACTTAAATTAGCCCAACAGAAATACGACTTAATACTCACAGGAAGAAGAGAAGAACGATTAAAAGAACTTGAAAAAGAAATTATTACCACCTACAAACGCAAGGTATTGACGTTGACTTACGATGTTAGGCAACGCGAGACAACACTAACAATTAATGCTCAACTTCCCGAACAATGGAAGCAAATAGACGTACTTGTTAATAATGCCGGATTAGCGGCGGGCTTATCCCCCATACAAGAAGGCGATATTGACGACTGGGATTGTATGATTGATACCAATGTCAAAGGCTTGCTCTACGTTACGCGTAGCATTGCGCCACTGATGATAGCAAGAGGAAAAGGACATATTATTAACATCGGCTCTATCGCAGGAAAAGAAGTCTATCCCAATGGAAATGTGTATTGCGGTTCCAAATTTGCCGTTGATGCATTGACCAAAGCCATGCGAATAGATATGCTACAAGCCGGTATCAAAGTAACACAAATTGCACCGGGTGCTGCCGAAACCGAATTTTCATTAGTACGTTTTAAAGGCGATAAAACCGCAGCCGATAAAGTGTATCAAGGATATACACCGCTTTCGGGTGAAGATATCGCCGAAGTACTTGCCTTTGTTTTATCCCTACCCGAACATGTGTGCCTCAACGATATCGTGATAACACCTACAGCACAAGCCTCGGCAACTTATTTTAATAGAAAATAAGTTTTAGTACAAAAAAAGGAGGACTTTTCATCCTCCTTTATCATTGATAAAAATATTTTTATTTTCATTGCTGTCCGATAAAAGTTTTTTAGGGTGGTAAAAAAAAGGGGCTTAATTCTTTTTTGAATTAGCCCCTTTTTGGTTAATTTTGCAACTGTAAAAATAACAATTAACCAATATGAGC
>JAAYQB010000135.1 GCA_012519525.1 Bacteroidales bacterium
CTTCAAAAGGATGATGAACAAATGGAAATCATCTTTTTTGCTCTTTTTTCAAAAATTATTTCTATCAATTTTCAACCTTATTTTCATACAAAGACAAAATAAATTGGCTTTTTAAGGGTCGACTATCTATGCTAAAAAGCTATCAATTAATTACCAATGAATAAGAGAAAAATTACTGTAGCAGTTACCGGACTCAACAATATTGACAGTCCGGGACCGGGAATTCCCGTTATTCGCGGACTCAAAGAGAGTGAAAGTTTGGATGTTCGCATTGTAGGTTTGTCATATGAAACACTTGAACCCGGAATCTATATGGATGAACTGGTGGACAAAGTGTACCAATTACCTCTACCGACAGCCGGTTCTGCCGTGCTCAAAGAGAGATTAAAATATATTACCGGTCAGGAAAAAATAGATGTACTAATCCCCAATTTTGATGCTGAATTGCACAATTTTATCAAAATTCAAGAGGAACTGAAAAAGGAATTGAACATTGCCACTTTTCTGCCATCACAAACTATTTTTGATGAACGTCAAAAGTCTGAATTAGGCAAATTCGGCAATAAATATGGTGTAAAAGTTCCGGAAAGCCATATGATTAATCAGGTGTTGGAAATCAGAAAATTGGAAGATAGCCTGAATTATCCGATGGTCATCAAAGGACGCTATTACGATGCTTACGTTGCTTTATCTTACGAGCAGGCAAGTAATTATTTTTACAAAGTCGTAGCTAAATGGGGTTATCCCGTTATTGTTCAAGAATTTGTAACCGGTACGGAAGTCAACGTAACCGCTATTGGCGATGGAAAAGGCACTTGCATAGGTGCTGTTGCAATGCGAAAACTATACATTACGGACAAAGGAAAAGCATGGTCAGGCATTTCACTGGAAGATGACGAGTTGATGGATATTTCCCGAAGGGTAATAGAAAACAGCAAATGGCGTGGCGGTTGCGAGTTAGAGTTCATCAAAACCAAAGATAATGAATATTATCTGCTCGAAATGAACCCCCGTTTCCCTGCATGGATCTACCTTGCCAATGGCTGCGGACAAAATCACCCCGAAGCACTTGTCAAAATGGCACTCCGCGAAGATGTACAACCTTTTACAGAATATCAAAGCGGTAAAATGTTTATTCGCTACTCTTACGATCAAATCGTGGATATCTCAGAATTCCAAAAAATATCCACAACAGGAGAAAGATAAAAAAACTAAAAACTAATTTCTTAAATCTAAATTCTAAATTTAATATGAAACCAACTTACGAAAGTCCAATAATAAAAAAATTGAATGCCGGAATGATGAACAAATTCGGCAGTCGAACAGAATATACGCCCGTAAAATTTATTGACAATGTAGCTGTTGCCGATTTAATGGATCAATATGGCTCCCCACTCTTTGTTATCAGTGAAAAAACCATCCGACAAAACTATCAAAAAGCAGTAAAAGCTTTTAAAATGCGTTATCCTAAAGTTCAATTTGCTTGGAGTTACAAAACAAACTACTTGGATGCAGTTTGTCAAGTTTTCCATCAGGAAGGTAGTTGGGCGGAAGTTGTTTCCGGTTTTGAGTACCAAAAAGCCCTTCGTAACGGCGTTCCGGGCAATCTGATTATTTTCAACGGACCTGACAAATCGAAAGAGGATTTAATGATGGCAATTGAAAACCGCTCACTCATTCATATTGACCATTTCGATGAGTTGTTTATGTTGGTTGAGATATTGGAAGAGAAGAAAGATATGAAAGCTCGCGTTGCCATCCGTATTAACATGGATACCGGTGTTTATCCGCAGTGGGATAGATTTGGTTTTAATTACGAAAATGGGCAAGCTTGGAATGCAATTGTAAAAATTATCGCTCAAGAGAAACTACAATTAGAAGGTCTTCATTGCCATATCGGAACCTACATGCTTACTGCTAACGCTTATGTAGTAGCTGCTCACAAAATGTGTGAACTCGCTCTGGCATATGCTAATACAACCGGAAAAAACATAAAATATCTGGATATGGGTGGTGGCTTTTGCTCATCAAATACACTTAAAGGTTCTTATTTACAGGGAAGTGATATTATTCCTACTTTTAATGACTATGCCGAAGCAATTACCAATACCATTCTACAATTTGGGTTCCGTCCCGACAAACTACCCTTACTGATTTTGGAAACAGGACGTGCATTAATTGATGAAGCCGGTTATTTATTGGGAACAGTTTTAGCCACAAAACGTCTTGCCGATGGTCGCAGGGCTACGATACTTGATACCGGTGTGAATATCCTATTTACCTCATTTTGGTACAATCACCGCGTTTCGCCGGCTCAAGATTTTACACTACATGCTGAAGAAACTGCACTTTACGGTCCGTTGTGCATGAATATAGACTCTATTCGTGAAAGCATCATTTTGCCCATTTTGAAAAAAGATGACCGTATCGTTATTCACGAAGTAGGAGCATATAATATGACCCAATGGATGCAATTCATCACTTTGAGACCCAATGTAGTAATGATTGACACAAGCGAAAAAGTGCATATTATCCGCAAGCAAGAAACGATAAATACCGTTGTAGATTGTGAAATTGTACCGGAGCATTTGAAATAATTTGCTATATCAATAATTCTAACATAACATAATGCAACATAAAACTAACTTCAAGTCAATTGCCAGTCTACATCTGCAAGCAGCATACAACAGCTACGGGCAGATTTTCTTCTCTAAGAATCCTTGGTTTGCAGTGGTTATGTTGATTTTAAGTATATTAGATGTTCGGATTGGCTTAGGAGGATTGCTTGCAGTGCTTATCACTAATTTTCTGTCTCATCTACTTGCCTTTTCAAAAGAGAAAATTGCTACAGGTGTTTACGGTTTCAATGCCGTTTTCGTGGGAATGAGCCTACTCTTTAAATTTTATTTTAACTCTTCATTTCTGTTGTTTTACGTTTTTGGTGTAGTGCTTTCCTTTTTACTGACAGTTTGGTTAGAAACGGTACTTTCTAAAAACAAATTACCGGTGCTGACTTTGCCTTTTGTAATTACAAGTTTTATTATCGACTTATCTTTCAGGAGCTTTGCTAACATTGAGCTGATTACACCCTTTGACCGATTTACCATTTTGTTAGCAAAACAAATGAGTGTTCCGTGGTATAATTTGGTGCATTCACTGGACAATATTCAACTTCCGCAACTGATTTTTTACTATTTCAAAACGCTTGCATCCATCTTTTTTACCGATAGTATTTTGATTGGAATACTGATTGCTGTGGCTATGTTAATCCATTCCCGCATCAAATCAACTGTTGCATTTCTCGGATTTTTTTGTGCTTTTACAATAAGTAAAATAGTGGGGTTTGATTTACAACAATTGACTGCCAACCTTGCCGGAACCAACTTTATTTTCTGGGGAATGGCGATTGGAAGTTTTTTCATTATTCCCAATATTTACAGTTATTTGCTTGTGGCAGGACTTACTCCCGTACTTTTCCTTCTGTATGCCAGTATCGAAAAGCTGATTGCAGGGACAGGACTATCTTCATATACATTAACATTCAGCGTATTGTCTATACTGTTGATTTATGTGTTTATCCATCGCACGTTCAATAAATTCTTTATTTTTCCGCTGATACAATACTACAATCCCGAAAAAACGGTATATAAAAGCAGAAATTTCTTACAACGTTTCGAGAATGATTTGCCGTTTAAAATGAGACTCCCATTTTTAGACGAATGGACTGTAAATCAAGGATATAATAGTAAAATTACCCATTTAGGCGAATGGGGAAGTGCACTTGATTTTGTCATTACCGATGAAAAAAATAAAACCCACTCATTACCCGGAACGAAAAAAGAGGATTATTACTGTTATAACAAACCTGTCTTGGCACCGGCAGATGGCTACGTATATCAAATCAGCAATATTACGAAAGACAACGAGATTAACGACGTAAATACTAACAAAAATTGGGGCAATACCATTATCCTCAATCACTTAAATGGACTTTACACACAAATCAGTCATTTAAAACAGGATAGTTTTAAAGTTCAAGTCGGAGATTATGTCACTAAAGGAACGATACTTGCTTCGTGCGGAAATTCCGGTCGCTCACCCGAACCACACCTCCATTTTCAAGTTCAGTTGACTCCTGAAATTGGTGCAAAAACACACCCCTACCCCTTCGGTTACTATTTTGAGAAAACTAATGGAAAGCCGATTTTACGAATTGGTGAAGTCCCGCCTGAAAATACTACTGTTTATAATGTAAATAGTTTGGATTTAACATACAATGCTTTCAATTTCAAGCCAGGAAGAAAACTAAATGTCAGCTATAACGGCGAAAAAATAAGCTGGAACATAGCAACTAATGCATACAACCAAAGTTATATTTACTGTGAAAAATCAAACTCAACGGCATACTTTGTAAATGACGGCACCATGTTTTACTTTACCGATTTTGAAGGAAAGAAAAACTCAGCACTCTACACCTTCTATCGTAGTTGCTTCAGACTTTTACTTGCCGGCGAACAAACCATTGAAGTGAAAGATGTTATTCCTCTATTAAAAGAGTTACCACTCTCTATCAAATGGATACAGGATTTTCTTGCTCCGATTGTTCTACTCAGTCAAGTAAATTTCTTATCCCAATTGCACTGGATGGACAATCCGTTTTATCCTGAAAATGCTGAGTATCTTAATCAGGTTGAACCCCAATCTTTTTGGAAAAAACAGCCGATTACAGAGTATAGCATAGCTATATCACCTTCAAAAATCGAAATTAAATCGAAAAATCTAAACTTATGCATCGAATAGTTTTTTGTTGCATAGCACTCACTCTTTTAGGAACGGTCAGAGGACAACAAAATCCGCTCGTGATAAATGAGTTAGATAAAAATAAGCAAATAGCTTATTACGATAGTCTCACTTTTGCTCAGTACCAAAATCAAGATTACAAAGCGCTGATTAAAACAGCAAAAAAAGCAGAACAATCGGGTATCTCTTTTCCCTATTTGAATTATCGAAAAGCCATAGCTTATTACGAATTGAGAAACTATGTAAAAGCGGCGAAGTTTTACCAAAAGACTCTGGTTGATATGCCTGACGACCTTTTTTTAAAGGAAAGTTTATACTCGGCTTATCTGCTTAGCGGACAAAATATGAAAGCCGACATGTTGGCAAAAACATTACCGAAAAGCAGTCAGGAATTTTTAGGTTTTAAATCCTCTTTTGTTGATTTTGTCCATCTTTCCAGTGGATATACCTTTAGCGATAATAATAAAAAATTACGCGATAATATAGCCAACCTCGACACCATAAACCAGTATCAGAATATGATACTGGGGGGTGTAACTGTCGGATTGAATCTTTCCGACCGTGTAAAATTGAATGCGAACTATAACTTGTTTACTACAAAGTTTGAAAGTTTTGCTCAAAACAGCGTAAAACAAAGTGATTTATTATCGCAACATCAATTCAACCTCGGTATGGAAATTGGGTTAAAAAACAACTTTAACATCGGCTTTGCCAGCGGATTTTATGCTACTGAGAAGAACTATAAGTCAGTAGCTCCAACTTCGGGAACCGGAAGCAGAAACGGAGGAAATAGAAGAATAAAACCATCTCAATCAACAGATTATAATTTTTCTTTTTTAGCTTTTCTAAATAAAAGATTTACCTACCTAATGCCCGAAATCTCTTTCGCTTATTCTAATTTTGCTTTTTCTAATCAGTTTCACTCTACAATACAACTCACTTATTACCCCTTGGGAAACTTAAATTTTTACGGAAGCAGCTCTGCAACGTTGATTTTAGATAATAATAAAAACAGAGCAAGAAATACCGTTTTTTCTCAAAAAATCGGTGTGAGATTATTTGGAAATATGTGGTTAGACGGGATGGTAAGCATAGGCAATCACCTGAACCACATGATGGAGCGTTCTTTTATCGTATATGACACTTATGATCCGATTAAGTTGATTTCGAATGTAAGTTTTTCCTATTATTTCAAAAAAATAACACTTTCTGCCACCTACTCGTGGACACAGCGAGAAGGTTGGGCGTTGGTCAATAATTACACAGAACTATTAATATATAAATATAATAATCAATTAATTAATCTTGAATTAAAATGGAATTTTTAAAGAAAAACACAATAATACTGATCTTATTAATCCTGTTTGGATTTTCAGCTTCGGCACAAATTACTCCTTCCAAAGTTTTTGAAAACAGCTATGCCAAAGAAGCATCCGGTGATTATCAAGATGCTATTAATGAACTGGCTGGCTTAAATGGTTTTGATTATCATAAATTCCTCAGGCTGGGATGGCTTTACTATTTGGACAAAAATTACGATGCGAGTATTCGTTACTATGAACAAGCCATCAAGTTACGTCCAAAAGCTGTTGAGGCACTGCTCGGGTTATGCAATCCCCTTGATGCACAGAAAAAAACCGATCAACTCGAAACTACCTATAAGAAAATCCTTGCCATTGACCCGATGAACACAAAAGTGAACTATGCGTTGGGCAATATTTATTACTATCGGAAAAACTTTGCTTTAGCCGAAAAGCACTTTGATTTAGTGGTTAATTTGTATCCTTTCGACTACTATTCTAATCTAATGGCAGGCTGGACAAAATATTTCTTAGGTAAGAAAAAAGAAGCGAAAATTTTGTTTAACACTGTTTTAATCATTTCTCCAACAGATAAATCAGCAAAAGAAGGACTATCTTTGATAAAATAAGAAGTTAGAAGTTTTTTGTTCATCGTTTTTAATGTGCTTACAAAAATTGCAGTTAGTTGATTTGCTTCTCGAAATGGTTTGTGCCGTTAGTAACGGCAAAAATGCTAAATCCTTTTTATAATAAGTAAATAAAAATAAATAATTCTTACTGTTGCATAACTTATATTTCACACAATAAAATTACAATTTTCTTAGATACGAAACTAAAAAACACGAGTGTTTTTTCCTAATTTCTAATTTCTTTCTCGCTCAGCACTAACCAACGTTCCATTTTTTCGTCTAAATCTTTCTCTACAAGAGCATATTGTTTATAAACTTCCTCTATTTCGTTGGCATTGCCTGTTGGCTCGGACATTTGTTGTATAAATTTGTTTTTTTTATTTTCCAATGTTTCTATCTCTTGCTCCAATTGTTCTAATTCTTTTTTTTCTTTATAAGTCAAAGAATTCGTTTTTGTAGTGAGTTTTTTCGTTTTTGGTTTTTCCGTTTTTTTATTTATTTTTAAACCTTTCTCTATTAACGTTTTTTGTTTTTTATAATCGCTGTAATTACCATAAAAATCCTTAATTTTTCCATTCCCTTCAAAAACAAATAAATGATCTACTAATTTATTCATAAACCACCTATCGTGCGAAACAATTAATAAACATCCTCTAAACGACAATAAAAAATCCTCTAAAATATTGAGCGTTTCTATATCAAAGTCGTTAGTGGGTTCGTCGAGTATAAGGAAATTCGGATTTTTCATTAGCACTAATAGTAAATAAAATTTCCGCTTTTGTCCTCCGCTTAAACTTTCATAATAAGTGTATTGTGATTGAAAAGAAAATCCAAAATGGTTTAAAAATTGTGAAGCGGAAATATAATTTCCATTTTCCATGCATATCATTTCCGCCTGTTCTTTTACTATATCAATCAAGCGTTTTCCATGATACGATTGCGACAATCCATCTTGTTTGTAATAGCCGAACACAATGGTTTCGCCGGCAACAATACGACCTGCACTTGGTTTTAACTCGTTCATTATTAGTTTTAGCAATGTTGTTTTTCCCGAACCGTTCGGTCCTACTATTCCACAACGCTCACCTCTTTTGAAAACATAGGAAAAGTCGTGAATTATCCAATCTTTATCGTATGTGAAATCAAGATTATTAATTTCCAATATTTTTTTTCCAATACGTTCGTTTTTAACGGCAAAATCAGACGGCGTTTGCTGAATCTTCTGATTGGCTTTTTGTTTGATATCTTCAAAGCGTTGAATGCGTGCTTTCGCTTTGGCAGTACGTGCTTGCGGTATCGCTTTAATCCATTCTAATTCTCTACGATAAACAGACTTAGCACTTTCTATTTCCGATAATTGATTGGCAATACGTTCTGCTTTTTTTATTAAAAAATAATCGTATTTTCCTTTGTATTTATACAATTTTCCTCCGTCTAATTCCAAAATATCGCTACATATATTGTCTAGAAAAAAACGGTCGTGAGTAACAAGTAGAAAAGTCATATTGGCATTGGACAAATAATCTTCTAACCACTCTATCATTTCAATATCAAGATGATTGGTAGGTTCGTCCAATAATAACACTTCCGAATCGGATAGTAAAGTTTGTGCTAAAGCTACTTTTTTCCTTTCTCCGCCCGATAATGAATTAAAATTAGAAAAAATATCATCAATTTTAAATTTACTTAAAATTTCTTTTACCCTATTTTCAAAATTCCATGCATCAATAGCGTCCATTTTCAGCATTATCTTTTCCAATTTTCTTTTATTATCAACACTTGCATCAATGCTATACGCTTTTAATGCTTTTTCATATTCTTTTACCGTTTTTATCAGCGGACTATTGGTGTTCAGAACAACATCTAATATGCTATGTTCATCATAATCTTCGTTGATTTGAGGCAAGTAAGCAACATGAATATCATTTCTACATGTAACTTTTCCTTCGTCAGCAGGTTCAAGTCCCATAATGATATTCAATAGAGTAGATTTTCCTGTTCCATTTTGAGCAATCAAAGCTACTTTCTGTCCTTTTTCTATTCCAAAGCTGATAGCATCAAACAACAACTTATCTCCATAGCTTTTTACAAGGTTCTCAACACTAATATAATTCATAGAATAAATATTTTTACAAAAATAATAAATAATGATAGATAATACAGTAATTTTTTTATAAAAATATTTTTAGTCAAATAAGAATGGAAAATAAAGTACAACAAAATAAATGAATAAACGTTTTTAAAATAAATTATTTTTTTATGAGAGGAATATGCCCAAGCGATTTTGAAACACAAGTAGATGATTATAAAGCATGTGAGTTTCATACGACCTTAACTGAAAAAATCATAAGCGTATGAAAATCAAATTTTTCTTTTGTGTATTTTTTTTATTATTTACTATCAATCAATCATATAGTCAAAAGAAATACAGTATTAGCGGCTATATAAAAGATGCTCGCAACGGCGAGGCGATGACAGGTGCTACTGTTTATGCAAAAGAAAATTATAAAGGCACTACCGCCAATACTTACGGCTTTTATTCCTTTACATTGGAAGAGGGAAGTTATACCATTCAAGTATCGTTTATCGGCTATGAAACTTATTCTCAAACTATTGTTTTAAACAAAAATTTAACCATCGATGTAGAACTTAACCCTATAAGCATAGAAACGCAAGAAGTCGTTATCAAAGGTTCACGCGGCAGAGATAATATTTCTACCACTGACATGGGTAAGACCGAAATTAAAATTGAAACGATAAAAAAAATGCCGATGTTTTTCGGAGAGCTGGACCTTATCAAAACCATACAACTATTGCCCGGAATACAAAGTTCGGGCGAAGGCAGTTCAGGCTACAATGTAAGAGGAGGAGGAATTGACCAGAATTTAATTTTATTAGATGGAGCTACCATCTACAATGTCAGTCATTTATTTGGATTTTTCTCTATTTTCAATACCGATGCCATACGCTCTGCCGATATGATTAAAGCAGGAATGCCCGCTAATTTCGGCGGACGACTTTCTTCCATATTAGATGTTAATATGAAAGAAGGAAATATAAAAAAATATGAGGTGGATGGCGGTATCGGCTTAATTTATTCTCGCCTCAACGTTCAAGGACCTGTGGTAAAAAACAAAGCCTCGTTTTTACTTTCCGGCAGAAGAACTTATGTCGATTTAGTGATTCAACCTTTTTTATTTAAAGATTCCGAGTTAAAAGGCATGCGTTTTTATTTTTATGATTTAAACGGCAAAATCAATTGGATTATCAACAACAAACATCGAGTCTTTTTAAGCGGTTATTACGGAAGCGATATCTATGGTTTTCAGCATTCGAGCAACATTTCTAATGATATGAAATTTTTATTTAAATGGAACAATGCTTCGGCATCTTTACGATGGAATTACATTATCAATAATCAGTTGTTTTTAAACACTTCCCTATTGTTTAGCGACTATAATTTCAATACCGATTTGATGATTGACATTTACAATTTTTCTATTTTATCGAGCATACGCGATTACACTGCCAAAACAGAACTCAGCTACCAACCCAACACAGAACATCTTTTAAAATTCGGAGGCAATTATATTTACCATACATTTACGCCTAACACCTATTCAGCCCTTTCGGGCGATGTAAATATGAATGTGCAAACACAAGGCATCTATTACGCCAACGAAGTAGCTTTTTATGCTTTGGACGAATTTCAAATTGGAAAACGATTTAAATTCAACATAGGATTAAGAGGTTCTTATTTTGAACATATTGGACCTTTCACAAGCTACTTACTCGATGAATTGGGAAAAACAAAAGATTCTGTCAAATTCAAAAAAGGAGAACACATTAAAGGATATTGGGGAGTAGAACCTCGCCTATCCGTCCGCTTTGCAATCGATACTTTTACCTCTATCAAGGCTTCGTATACACATAACTATCAATACATTCATCAAGTTGCACTATCAACCATTTCCTTGCCTACCGACGCTTGGATTCCCAGTAATAGTTTAGTAAAACCTCAAATCGGCAACCAATATTCTTTAGGATTCTATCGTAATTTTATTAATAATACCTTAGAAACATCGATTGAAGTTTATTATAAAGACATGAAAAACTTAGTCGAATACAAAGAAGGCTATTCACCTTTTACTGAAATCACTTCCGGTTTAGAACATCAATATACGCAAGGAAACGGATATGGATATGGTGTGGAATTTTTCATTAATAAAACACAAGGAAGATTCACAGGATGGATAGGTTATACTTTGGCATGGACAAAACGAAAATTTCCGGAATTAAATGGAGGAAAAGTATTTTACGCTAAAAACGATAGGCGGCATGATGTTTCTATTACTTTATCTTATGAAATACTTCCTAATTTGAATACTTCTTTGGTGTGGGTGTACGCTACAGGCAACACAATGACAATTCCTGTAGGTTTTTATTTTCTCGGCTATAATTTAATTACCGAATACAGCGAGAAAAATGCTTATCGTATTGACCCCTATCATCGTTTAGACATATCTGTTAATTGGACTATTAGACGTACTGAAAAATTTGAACACTCTCTCAACTTTTCAGTTTACAATGTTTACAATCGTCGAAATCCTTTTTTCATATCCATTAACACACAGTTTAATAGCGAAAATTTTTCACTCAATAATACAGCCTATCAAATGTCATTGTTCCCTATTATGCCATCAATTTCATGGAACTTCAAATTCAAATAAAATATTTTTTAATTGGCTTACGTTTATTTTATACTTAATTTAAGATATTAAAAAAATGAAATTTAAACAGTTAATTCTATTTTTTTTGAGTAGTTACCACTTGTTTTCCTATACTCAAACTTTCCATTATAAAGCAGAAGCAACAGTTGATTCTAATCAAATATTAATCGGCGACCATATCCGTTTACGACTTTCTATTACCGCCGATTCGCAATCAAACATTTTATTTCCTACATTAAAAGATACTGCCATTCAAGGCTTTGAAATCATACATTATGAAAACATAAAAATTGACACTCAAGAAAATGCTCTCTTTTATTCTCAAAATTTCACTTTAACTTCTTTCGATTCGGGAACTTACTTGATTCCACCTATCCAATTCTATAATACCGATTCGATTTTATTGGCGGAAACACAAGCTATTCAAATTAAGGTCAACACTTTAGATGTAGATACCACCCAAGCCATTAAAGACATCAAACCTCCTCTCAGCGTTCCTCTGACATGGAAAGAAATTTATCCTTATTTGATAATAGGTGCCATAGCCGCACTACTTGTATTGTTAATTATCTTCCTGATTAAACGTATTAAAATAAGAAAAAAACCTCAAGTCGTCGAAAAACAAAAACCGAGTTTACCCGCACATATTATTGCTTTAGAGGCTTTAGAAAAACTACGTTTGAAAAAATTATGGCAACAAGGAGAAATAAAACAATACTACTCTGAACTGACAGACATATTGCGTATTTATATCGAAAACAGATGGGATATCCAAGCTATGGAAATGGTAAGTAGCGAAATTATAGAGTCGCTTAATTTACAGCTTAATAATCATGAATTGGTTGAAAAAATAAACATAGCATTATCGCATGCCGATTTGGTTAAATTTGCCAAAGGCAATCCTCTTCCCAATGAAAATCAATTGAGTTTCGACTACATCGTCTCTTTTGTAAAAACAACCGCTTTGACAGATGAACAGAAAGAAAACAATAAGGAGTTATAAATCATGAAACATATCACATATTTTATTAATTATCTTTCGTCTCTTGACTTTCTATATCCGAAACTATTGTTCTTACTACTGCTTATTCCTGTTTTTATTGCTTTTTATATATGGAAAAGAAAAAAAATACATGCACCCTTTGTCGTATCCGGCGAACTTCCTTTTAAGCATAAAGAAAAAAGCATAAAACAGCGATTATTTTTTCTTCCTTTTGTTTTACGTATGCTCGTGTTTTCGCTTGTTATTATCGCATTGGCACGTCCGCAATCTTCATTTTCACATAAAACAGTTGATGTAGAAGGCATTGACATTGTTATGGCGTTAGACATATCGAGCAGTATGATGGCGATGGATTTGAAACCTAATCGCATGGAAGCATCTAAAAATGTGATAAAAAAATTTATCGAAAATCGTCCTAACGACAGAATCGGATTGGTAGTTTACAGCGGCGAAGCATTTACAAAATGTCCTTTGACAAGCGACCACCGCACCTTGCTTTCCACTTTAAAATCAACAACTTTTGGCTACGGCATAATAGATGACGGAACCGCCATCGGCGATGGATTGGGAACGGCAATCAACAGATTGAGAGAAAGTAAAGCTAAAAGTAAAGTTATTATTTTACTTTCGGACGGCGCCAATAACACAGGCTACTTAGACCCTCTTTCAGCTGCCGAAATAGCAAAAGAATATCAAATCAGAGTATATACCATTGGCTGCGGAACTTACGGCAAAGCCCCTATTAACATTCCCAATTACGGACTTATCTATGCAGAAGTAGATATTGATGAAGATTTACTACAAAACATTGCTGATAAAACAAATGGAAAGTATTTTAGGGCTCAAAATACGGCAAGATTAAAAGTGATATACGAAGAAATCAATAAAATGGAAAAGACACGTATTCAAGAAACTCTTTTCACTAATAAATCCGATGAATTTTTCCCTTTTTTATTAATTGCCCTTGTTATATTTACTATTGAATTTGTTTTACGATATACGGTTTTTCGCATTTATCCGTAATTTAACCCAAACTGTTTCGCCAGATTAAATAATTCATGCATCGAAATGCAAATTGCTTGAAAACAATATTATCTGCAGCAAATTGCTTATCCCATATTAAAAACAAATGTTCTTTGTTAATGATATTGTCTTTGTCCGGAAGATTGTGCAAGTAAGCTTTCATCTCATCGGCTATTTGTTCCAACCATTTATTCTCAGGAGTATAAAATCCCACTTTTTGCTTACGCAATAATACTTCTTCAGGAACAACTCCTTTCATGGCTTCTCTTAAAATATATTTACTCCATCCTTTGTGCAGTTTATAAATAGAAGGCGTTTCAAATACATGTTGTGCTAATGCACGACTGTCTGCAAATGGAGTTAAACAATCTATTCCAAAATTAGCAGCCGAATGTTCACCCCATCGCAAAAGAAAAGAAAGATAAAAAGTAAAATCTTCGTATAGATACTCGTTGAAATTTTCTTTTATTGGCATTCTATTTTTTTTGCGTCGGAAATAAGCATTCACTCTATCGGAAGATAAAGAAGCAATAATCTCCTTTCTCTTTAAAAAAGCGAAATGTTTTTCTTTCAATAAGTTTCTTTTAACAAAATCTTTCAGCAAGACTTTAAGTATCGTTCTCAAAGATAAATCAGCATTCGATAAATTTTTAGTCAATCGCATTCCGTCTTTGAACATCCACTCCGAAAACAATTCATTAAGCATCAACGAATAGTAGTGATTATAACCACCAAACAATTCATCACTCCCTTGACCATCAATCATCGATTCAAATCCGGCTTGAGACACTGCTTCTATTACTTTGTATTGAGCTAAAGAACTAGTGTTAAAAATAGGTATTCCTTGACAATCCACTATGCGTTTACAATCATCTATTAATGTTTGAGAAGTGCAATTAACTTTTACCCACTCGGCATCGGTATATCGAACAATTCTTTCTGCCCATAGGGTTTCTCCCTGATTAATATCGTTCACTGCCGTAAATACTGTCAATGGTATTTCTTTATTTATTGCTTTTACAGTACAAGCTATAGCCGAACTATCCAAACCACCGCTTAATCCGACTGCCAATTGAGTTTTTCCTGCTATATGATTTTCCATAGCGTTAAAAAACAAATCTTTCGTTTTAGCTACAATGATTTTTTCATCGTACTCATTGTATCTTCCCACACACGATTTATAAGGAAGACGAAAGTATTGTTTGTGTAGTATTTCTTTTTTAGTCCGTGAATACGCAATAAAATTAGAAGGTGCTACAGCCTCTATTTCTACAAAAAAATCTTGTTGATGCTTCATAATATCTCCCCATAACAAATAAGAAACAACAGCCTCTTGTTTAATATGTATTTGCTCAGGAAACATTGTATAAATAGGTCGAATTTCAGAAGAAAATACTAAAAAATCTTCAGATTGGAAAAAAAACAATGGACTTGTTCCGGTAAAATCTCGAACGGCATATATTTTTTCTATTTTTTTATCTATTAAAATAATACTCCCATAACCTTCCCATAAAGAAAAGGCAATCTCTCCTAATTGTAGATATAAATCAGCTATTAATTCTTCATCGGAACTACTATCGTTTATTTCGGGATAGGTTGCTATGAGGTGTTTTCTATTCAGTATTTTTCCGGCAAAAACAAGGCTAATACTATCGTTAGTAAAAATAGATGCTTCTGCTTGCGTATTATCGCTTGTAACACCAAGTCCTATATTACTATTCATTTCATTCTGAGGAAGCAATATGCAATGCTGATGTTTTCCTCTATGCAATAAAGAGGCTAATCCATAGTGCAATTTCTCAGAAATAAATTGTTTTGTGGATTGTTTCTTTGCTATTACCGCAAGTAATCCTTTCATAGAAAGTAATAAAAATAATCGAAAAACAATATTAGATGTTTTTCTTTAGCCAAACGGTTTGCTCTACTACTTCTCCTGCTTTTAAATTAATCACACCGATAGCAGTCATATCACCTTTTACTGCTTTTATGCCTAAATTTGCTTCGTTTTTCCACACATTTTTAATTTGTCCTTTTTCGTCGGTAGTTCCTACAAAATAGACATTTTCTGCATATTCTTTTTCACCAACATAGACAGTGCAACCCGGCACAGGATCGCCTATAGCCGAATTTCCATCATGAGATTGCATTACTGTAATAATGCCTGTACAATCGGTGTATTTATCGCATGAGCTAGAAAGAAAACTCACAAAAACCAGATTTACAACTAATAAAATAATGTACTTTCGTTTCATAAATATCTATTTTTAAAATTTTATTCTAAAACAACTCTTTATGTGCTTTTTTTTTGTAATATTGCTTTTTTTTATCAATGCAAAAATACATCTATTTTTAAAACTAAAATCATATTTAAATAAAAAATATAAAATATAAATTAATTTATGCGTAAAAGTCTGATTTTCTTTAGTATTATTTTTTTCACCAACCTATATTCAACCCCTATATTAGCACAAAAAAACCAAAATAAGAAAAACAACAATAGTGAAATTATGGTAAAAATTGAAACAACTAAAGGAATTATTACTGTCAAATTATACAACGAGACCCCACTTCATAGAGATAATTTTGTTAAATTAGTTGAAGAAAAATACTATGACGGATTGCTTTTTCATCGTGTCATTAATTCTTTTATGATTCAAGGCGGTGATCCCGATTCTCGTAATGCAAAGCAAGGACAAATGTTAGGCAATGGAGGACCCGACTACACCATTCCTGCTGAATTTAACAGTCAACTTATCCATAAAAAAGGAGCATTAGCAGCCGCTCGAACTGCCGATCAAGTAAATCCTGAAAAAAGATCGTCCGGTTCGCAATTTTACATAGTACAAGGCAATGTATATAATGACAATCAGTTACAATACTTTTCATCACAAACCAAGAGGCAATATACCGATGCTCAAAAAGAAATTTATAAAACCCTTGGTGGAACTCCTCACTTAGATGGAGCTTATACTGTTTTTGGAGAAGTTGTTACAGGTCTTGACATAATAGATGCAATTGCCGCTGTAAAAACAGATGGGGCTAATCGTCCTGTGGAAGATGTTAAAATTATTTCAATGAGTATTATAAAATAATGATGGATAATAATTTAGAAATATATAATAGTGAGATAGATAATTTCACTACAACTACATTGGAAGAATTAGATGCTTTTCGCCTCAAATATTTAGGTAAAAAAGGAATTTTAATCGACTTATTTAATAAGATAAAAGATATTCCGCCGGAAAACAGAAAGGATTTTGGAAAAGATATTAATATTTTAAAATCAAAAGTATTAGAAAAAGTTGAAGCGTTAAAAAATACAATCAGCCAAAATCAATGTACGCATACTCCTTCTTTAGATGTGAGTAGGACTGCCAATTTTATCAAATTAGGTGCAAGGCATCCAATATCTGTCGTTACCAATCATATATGCGATATTTTCAAAAAAATCGGTTTTTCCATAGCAGAAGGTCCCGACATTGAAGACGATTGGCATAATTTCGAATCTTTAAATTTCGCCGCCGAACATCCTGCACGCGATATGCAAGATACTTTTTTTATCGACAAAAATATTTTACTACGCACTCATACATCTCCTGTTCAAGTAAGAGTGATGGAAAAACACCAACCGCCGATTCGCATTATTTGTCCGGGAAGAGTCTTTCGCAATGAAGTTATAACTGCTCGTTCTCATTGCATATTTCATCAAATAGAACTCCTATATGTAGATGAAAATGTCTCTTTTGCCGATATGCGTCAAACTTTGGATTACTTTATAAAAGAAACATTTGGGTCTGAACGAAAAACACGTTTACGTCCCTCCTATTTTCCTTTTACGGAACCTTCGGCAGAAATGGATATCTCTTGTGATATCTGCAATGGGAAAGGATGCAACATTTGTAAACATACCGGTTGGGTCGAAATTTTGGGATGTGGCATGATTGACCCCAATGTATTGACAAATGTTGGTATCGACCCCAACAAATACAGTGGTTTTGCAGCAGGAATCGGCATTGAACGCTTAACCCAACAACTGTATAAAACCAAAGATATACGCTTGTTTTTTGAAAACGACATTCGTTTTATACAACAATTTGAAAGTATTTAACAATAATAAAAAATATAAAGAGTTAATTTGATTAAACTTATCATTAAAAATTTAAATTAAAATGGTCAAAAATTATAAACTGATTAACAATTTACTCGGTTGGGTAGTGGCTATAATAGCTTCGGCAGTATATATATCCACAGCGGAACCGACAGTAAGCTTTTGGGATTGTGGCGAGTACATTGCTACTGCATACAAATTACAAGTTGGACACCCTCCCGGAGCTCCTACTTTTCAATTGATAGGACGTATTTTTAGTATGTTTGCCGGCGATAATGTAGAAAACATTGCATTTACTATTAACACCATGTCAGCATTATCCAGTGGATTTACTATTTTGTTCTTATTCTGGTCTCTTACTATGATTGGGAAAAAATTAGCTTTAAGAACAGAAGGAAGTGAACTAACTACACCTAAAACCATCGCCATATTTGGTACCGGATTAGTAGGTGCTTTAGCTTATACGTTTACTGATACTTTTTGGTTTTCAGCTGTCGAAGGTGAAGTGTATGCCATGTCATCTTTTTTCACGGCTTTAGTTTTTTGGGCTATTTTAAAATGGGATAGCGTTGCCGATGACAACTACTCCTACAGATGGATTATTTTAATTGCCTATTTAATAGGTTTATCCATCGGCGTTCACCTTTTGAACTTACTGACTGTTCCCGCAATGGTTTTAGTAGTTTACTTTAAAAAATATCAGTCTTCAACTAAAGGAATAATATATGCCGTATTACTTTCTTTTTTAATTATCGGATTTATTATGTGGGGATTAGTTCCTAGCATCGTAAAACTTTCCAGTATATTTGAACGTGTATTCGTCAATTCTTTTGGAACTCCTTTTAATGTAGGCACCATTGTTTATTTTGCGATTATAGCAGCCTTATTGGTGTGGGGCATTCTCTATTCCGAAAAACGACGAAAGAGACTGCTCAATATAATTATGCTTTCATTGACTTTTATTATTATAGGTTATTCTACTTTCTTAATATTAGTCATACGCTCTAATGCCAATACCCCTATTGATGAAAATAATCCTGAAGATGCAGTAGCACTATTAGCTTATTTAAATCGTGAACAATATGGAAGCAATCCTTTGGTTTATGGTGAATATTATAATACTCCTATCCTACGTGCCGAAGATGGCGATCCCGTATACGTTAAAAATTATGTAGTCCGTCAAAATGACTATGTAGTCGGTTCATTTTTTCATAAAAAAGATGCCGATGATTTTGTAAAAGCCAATGCTGAAAAATATAATAATCTCTCAATAAAAGGAGAATATGTGATTGGAGATCCTAAGAAAAATTCAAAACTCATTTTTGACGGAGAGTATTGTACATTTTTCCCACGCATGTGGAATCGCGAAAGTGCTCGCATACGTTATTACAAAGAATGGGCAGGCATTACCGAAGACTTTGAGTATAAAAACGGACAACAAGTTCCGCGTAAACCTCGGTTTGGAGAAAACCTCCGCTTTTTCTTCCGCTACCAAATGGGATATATGTATGGCAGGTATTTTATGTGGAATTTTGTTGGTAGACAAACTATCAATCAAGGTTTTGGAGGAAAACAATCGGGAGCATGGCTTTCCGGAATCTCGTTTATTGACGATGCACGTTTAGGTCCTCAAAAAACACCGGAACATATGAAAACAAATGGTAGAAATACGTATTATTTCCTTCCGCTTATTTTAGGTTTATTCGGCATGATATTCCATTTCAAAAAGGATTTTCAGAATGCTTTTATTGTCATGCTTCTATTTTTCATGACAGGAATAGCCATAGGTATCTATTTGAATATGTATGCCTATCAGCCACGTGAGCGAGACTATGCTTTTGCAGCCTCATTCTATGCCTTTGCCATGTGGATAGGAATTGGCGTGTATGGTCTCTACGAAATGATAAAAAAATACATAAATAAAAATGTCGCAGCCGTTACATCCACCGTAGTTTGTTTAAGTGTCCCTGCTATTTTAGCCGCTCAAAACTGGGATGACCACGACCGTAGCAATAGATACTTAACCAGAAATATAGCCAAAGCCTATTTAAATTCTTGTGCTCCCAATGCTATTTTATTTACCAATGGCGACAACGACACCTTTCCGTTATGGTATATACAAGAAGTAGAAGGATATCGTACAGATGTGAGAATATGCAACTTAAGCCTTATGGGAACCGATTGGTATATTGACCAAATGAAGCGTAAAGCATACGATGGCGAACCTGTTCCCATGCAAATGACAAAAGAAATGTATCAAATGGGTTATCGAGATATGTTGGTCGCTTTTAATGGAATAAAAGAACCTCAAGATTTAAATAAAATTATGAATCAAATCATGTATAATCCAACCAATCACGTGCGTGAATCAAGAATTAATACGATTACCTTCTCTTTACCTGTTGATAAAGAAAAAGTAATAATGAATAACACCGTGCACAGTAAAGATACGGCAAGAATAGTTGACCAATTAATATGGCGTATGCCCAACGAAAGCTTATACCAAGTTAATGGAAATGACACTGTAATGGTGGTTAGCAAAGCTTACATTGCTATGATGGATATTCTTGCTACCAATAAGTGGGAACGTCCTATTTATTATGTCTCGACAACAGGCAGTGAATCATTCTTTGGTTTAGATAAATATTTCCAAGTAGAAGGCTTAGCTTATCGTTTGGTCCCTGTGGAAATCGATCCAAGCGAACAAAAAGGATTTTTGTATGGAAGAGTTAATAGCGATGTCTTATATGACAATGTCATTAATAAATTTGATTTTTCAGAATACGCCAATCCCGCTGTTTATTTAAGCGAAGACTATACACGAACCGTACAAAACTTAAAAATATTTTTATTCCGATTATCCGAAACTTTACTTATCGAAAAAGATTATAAAAGAGCAGCAGTCGTTATGGATAAATACTATGCTTGGTTTCCTCAAGAAACCATTCCTTATGATTTTCTTGATTTATATATGGCGGAAAATTATTTGAAATTTGAAAGCAAAGATTTAAAAGCAAAAGGCGTAAAACTCTTTAACGATTATGTTGACCAACTTAATGTTGAAGTAGAATATTATCTGAAATTTAGAGGCAAAGATGCCGAAATTGTAAGAGGCAATTTAGATAGAAACAGAGCTATTCTCGATCAGATAGCAAGAAACTCTGAATATTACACCACCATGGAAGCCGATTTTGCTAAAGAGTTTAAAGACTTAAAAGAAAAAGCATCACTTCACTTATAAAATTAAAAAGCGTCAAAATTGACGCTTTTTTTTATTCATTTTCATAAAATAATAGCTCCGGATTATAAATGGTATATTTACTTAAGGATTCATCCGATTCAAATCTTTTCCCTATATAAACACTACCGTCAGCTTTAGTTTGTTTAATCTGTGTATTAGAATAAATTAGTTTTTTGTCAACATCCCAAACAAGATGTTCTGTTTCGATAATTTCTCCCGTTTCAAAATTAGTAATCACAACGTTTCTTTTTGCCTCCATTATCTTTTTATTCTCCCAATTAACTCCATACAAAGCTGTTAGTTTCGACACTTTTGATTTTCCTCTTGTATAAGTAATAATTTCGATTCCCTCAGGACATTCTTGGCGGGGATTTTCACCTTGATAGGTATGTAAAAGCGGGGTTTTAAATTCATGTGTTACTACCGCTTCTTGGCTAACATATAAATGAATATCTTTTGAAATTTCATCGGGACCTGTTTCGTTTTTAAAAATCTGATTGACAACAGCAATATCATTACTGCAAGCAAAAAGAAAAACGATAGCCATTGAAAATACAACTATCGTTTTAATATGTTTATATCGAAAAATCATGTTTTATCTTACGGTTGTAGTCTCTCCTATCCAACATTCAACACGGTAGGATTGTCCTTTTTGTAATCCTAATTGAAAATAAGTTTCTATTTTAGGAAAATACCTGCTAACAGTACTTAGTTTTGTTTGAGCTTCTTTGTATATCCTTTGCTTCCTCTCATCATCTTGCTGATTTACAGTCATAGACATAGCCTTACTGTATTTATCGGCTGCCACCCAATAAATCGCCGTCGGAAGTTCTATAGACCCACAAGCTGAACCGGAACCATAATATAAATCGCCAATAACAACATAAGCAAAAGCTTCGCTAGGATTTAATCTTAGTATATTATAAGCATTTTCGCGTGCTGCAGTATATTGTCCAAGCTGTTTATAGCTTTCAACAAGAATATAATACGTTCTGATTTTATCCGATTCTTTTTCAAACAATGGAAGTGCTTCTTTACAATAACTTACAGCTTCCGAATAATTTTTTCTCTTATAACAACTGATAGTAGCCATAGCCAATGCTGTTCTTGCAGTAGGTTTAATTTTATGCAATTCTTCTACTGCATTATCGTATATTTCGTTATCTGTACAATTTTCTTTAACAAAAAATTTAATAATTTGTTGTAGTGTACGTTCGTCTTTTGACTGAGCTAATTTTTTCTCATAAATAGTTATTAAGTCATCACATTTTGCATATTTCGAAAAGCGAATATCCATATTTTTTGCAACTCTCTGATAAAGGTCAAAAGTTCTAGCCGCTTTAGCCGAGTCAACTTTGCAATCTTCATATAAAGCATCGTATTCATCTTTAGAGACTTGACCACTGTCTAATTTTTCTTGTAAATCATAAATTTTTCGCATTGCTTTTTCAAATGCAATTTCACTTTCGTCTAATTTAGAATCTAAAACATCCGTTATTTTATCGTAAGCATCGATTGTTACTTCAGAAGTAAGTCCTTTGTTGTTCATATAACGTTCGGCTGTAATAAAAAATACGTCCAATACTTGAGGTGATGTTTCCGTTTTGCCTAATTCTATTGCTTTATTGAAAGTTTCATAGGCTTTTTCCCATTCATAAGCTCTGTATTGCATAGTATTAACAGCTATTTGTCCTAATGCGTAGGCTTCGTCGGAAGGATAACATTTAATACGCAATTCATATAAGTCAAATAATTCTTGAATATAAGCTGCTTTTTTTAGCGAATCTTTTTCTTTTTTAATCATATAATCAAGAATAATAGGACCATTGGTAAAAATGTTTTTTGTTGACATCGGACAGTTTTCTTTTGTTTTCTTCCAATATCCGTAAGCTTCTGCATAATTCTGTAATCGAAAGGCTTCTCTATACAACGATATGTTTGTAATACATGCTATACTGTCTTCGCCATATTTAGGTCCTTCCCATTGTGCTTTAGATGTTAACGTTAAAACAACTACTAATCCGGTTAATAAAATTTTAATGTTACTTTTCTTCATTCTTTTCTTATTTTTAATATTATTATTCTAATTTTCTTCTTTGATACCAACGCTCATGTAATGCTAAATTAAATGAACATTTCACATAATTTTCTTGTAAAACAGTATTATTTATTCCCCATTTTCCATATTCAACAATCATACTTATGCGTGTTTTACTTTTTTTCATTGGAAAAGACATCCCAAAATTTATGCCAAATCTATCAACTTGTTTTTCTTTAAGATAAACAGGCGTTAGCTCATAAAAAGCACCCAAACTGTATTGTATTTTTGAGATGTATTTACTCCCCGTAGGATTAGGTATTACATTTCCTCCCAGTGCATATTTATATGAATTTTTTAATGTATCGGTGTTGTTTCCTATCTTAGCTTTTTCCCAATCACTCCATGTAAAATCAAAACCTATAAAATATTTTTCAGACGACCACGACAGTCCAACACCTACTGTTTGAGGCAGTTTAACCTTATTTTTCTCAACTCCATTCCAATACAAAGTATCTATTATTTCTTCGCCGATAGACGTATTTCTGTAATGCGACAAAACCTCAGATTGAGTAGCAAATACCGTAGGTATTGATGGCGTATAAACTGCTCCTATGCCTATGGTTGATTTTTTTACCGGAATAAAGTATTGCGTTCCAAAAGAGAACAATGCCCCTTTCATACTTGTTTTATCATTTCCTTTAAAATTAAGAAATAAGTCATCTGAAAATTCAGCTGTTCTTATTTTATCATAATTTCCAAACAAGTAAGATATATTACAACCTAATGAAAAGTTTTTAAAAACTTTAAATGCATTGCCCCAGTAAAATTCATAAATTCCGCCTCTTCCTTTAAAAGCTGTGTTCACACTAACGCTGTCATTCCATGCGGATGTTTCATTAATAGTGTAATTAATAAAACTATAAGGCTGAAATCCAAATGAAGTTGTCCAGTTTTTTGCAAGCGATAGCCCCAAAGCTAAATAATCAAATTCGATAGTTCCTCCCTGCTGTTTTGTACGATTGTCTTGTAATTGATGATATTTATAAGAAAACGCCGCATCTATTAAAGCAGAAATAGAATCGTATCCCACATAAGCTGCCGGATTGGAAAAGTTAACAGCTGTTGCACTCTGATATGCATAAGCAATGCCACCCATAGAAACAGACGAAAGAGATGTTCGTTTCGACAATTCTCCTAATCCAAAACGAGAATATGGCGAGCTTAATTGATTTTGAGCATGTGAAAATCCTACCGTACTCAAAAACAAAACAAGGCTGATTATATTTTTAGTTTTTTTGAAATGCGACATTGTGTTTTAATATTATGGACAAACCTACAATAACAAGATGGGGAATAGAAATAATTTCATGTTGAAACCGATGATTAAAATAAAGCATATCCCCTCCCGTTACGATGATTTTTATATCAGGATATGTATTTTTATATTGATTAATAGAACCATTGCACTCATAAAGAATACCATTAAAGACTCCACTTTGAATGGATTCATCTGTTGTTTTTCCTATAAAATCATTGAAAGATAGTTTATTAATCAAAGGAAGTTTATCTGTAAAATGATTTAAGGCTTTTAATCGCATTTGTAATCCCGGCGATATACTTCCGCCTATATATTCTCCTTTTTTATTAATAAAGTCACAAGTTATACAAGTTCCTAACTGTATAACCAAACAGTTAGTATCAGCATATAAGTTATTGGCTGCTACCACGCCTGCTAATCGGTCGGTTCCTAATGTGTCAGGCGATTGATAATGATTGATAATAGGAATAGGTGTTTTATCAGACAAAACAAGACATTGGTATTTAGAGCGTAAATACGATTTCATAGTTTCATCTTTTAACGATACCGATGATAAAATAACATAATCAAATGTGTGTTTTTGCTCTAATACATTGAGTTCATCAACAGAAAAGGTATCGTAACATTCTAAAAAGACAATTTTACCATTGTTTTCAACGGCAACTTTTTTGTTTGTATTTCCAATATCAATGATTAAATTATTCAAAATAGAGTTTTTAAATAATTAACATAGCATCGCCATACGTTAGAAAACGATAGCGTTCATTAATAGCCTCTTTGTAAGCTTTCATTACTAGTTCATAACCTCCGAATGCTGCTACAAGTATTAGCATCAGCGATTCTGACGGATGAAAATTAGTAATCATAGCATCAGCCGACTTAAAATCATAAGGAGGATAAATAAATTTATTGGTCCATCCTTGATAGGGTTTTATTAAGCCGGAGATATAAACAGAAGATTCTAAAGCCTTTAAGCTGGTTGTTCCTACCGCACATATTTTTTTGTTTTTCTCTTTAGCTTCGTTGATAATAGCAGCTGCATTTTCGGTTATCTCCATTTCTTCCGAATCGGTTTTATGTTTAGCAAGATCTTCTACATCAATGGCTTTAAAATTTCCAATGCCTGCATGCAATGTTATTTCAGCAAAAGATATTCCTTTTAGTTCTAATTTTTTCAGCATCTCACGACTTAAATGAAATCCTGCTGCCGGCGCCACTACTGCTCCCTCATTTTTAGCATAAATTGTTTGATAATAATCACAATCTTTATCTGTTATGTCACGTATTTTTTGTATAGATTCCGGAATAGGCATTTGCCCTATTGAAAATAATTTTTTCCTAAACTCTTCATAAGTGCCATCATATAAAAAACGTAATGTTCTTCCTCGCGAGGTAGTATTATCTATAACTTCAGCTATCAATGTTCCGTTGTCAAAATAAATCTTATTTCCGATACGTATTTTTCGAGCAGGATCAACTAAAACATCCCAAAGTCTGCTTTCTTTGTCTAATTCTCTTAACAAAAACACATTAATAATTGAATTTGTTTTTTCTTTTTCTCCTTCTAAGACAGCAGGAAAAACCTTTGTGTTATTTAACACAAAAACATCTTCTTCATCAAAATAACTAAGAATGTCTTTGACTTTTTTATGCTCAATTGTCTGATTTGTTCGATTCAAAACAATTAAACGAGCCTCGTCTCTATCTTCATGAGGATATGCCGCAATAAGATCTTGAGGCAAAAAATATTTAAATTGCGATAGTTTCATATTTCTCCTATAAAATAAACTCCTATTAGTCAATTAATTAAATTTTAATAATATTAATTTTTGCATATAAAGATATACTTAACTTCAACGTATGATTTTTGTTATTATTTTATCAGAAAAAAAAATTTGTTATTTTTTTCAAAAAACGCTCTTTTGTATTTAAATTTTTGTTTCTTTGTATTTTTAAATTTAAAAAAATCATATATATATATATAGCTAAAAATCAAGTGTATGGAGAATAATGAAAAAGCAAAAGGAAAAATTTCACAGATAATTGGTGCCGTTGTTGACGTTATTTTTGAACAACAAGAAGATTTACCAAGAATTTACGATGCGTTGGAAGTAATTAGAGACAATGGAACAAAAGTCGTATTTGAATGTGAACAAGACATTGGAGAAAATACTATGCGTTGCATTGCGATGGATTCCACCGATGGTTTATACAGAGGCATGGAAGTTATCAACACAGGACGAACGATAAGTATGCCTGCTGCTAATTTAAATGGAAGATTATTAAATGTTATTGGCGATACCATTGACGGAATAGGTCCTATTGAAACGAACAAATATCGTAGTATTCACCAAGACCCTCCTACTTTTGAAAATCTAACTACTACCGCCGAAGTATTGTATACGGGCATCAAAGTTATTGACTTGATTGAACCTTATATGAAAGGAGGTAAAATCGGTTTATTTGGCGGTGCCGGTGTTGGAAAAACAGTACTTATTATGGAAATGATTAACAACATTGCAAAAAAATATTCAGGGATGTCTGTTTTTGCCGGTGTTGGAGAACGCACACGTGAAGGTAATGATCTTTTAAGAGAAATGATAGAATCGGGTGTAATTCGTTACGGCGACAAATTTCTCGAAGATATGGAAAAAGGAGGTTGGGATTTAAGTTTGGTCGATAAGGAACTTTTAGCAGAATCACAAGCCACTTTAGTATTCGGTCAAATGAATGAACCGCCGGGAGCACGTGCTCGAGTAGCTTTATCAGGATTAACAGTAGCAGAATATTATCGTGATGGTGAAGACCAAGGAAAAGGACGTGATATTTTATTTTTCGTAGATAACATCTTCCGTTTTACACAAGCCGGCTCTGAAGTTTCTGCCCTATTAGGACGTATGCCCTCTGCCGTAGGATATCAACCGACTTTAGCTACCGAAATGGGAATCATGCAAGAACGTATTACTTCTACTAAACGAGGTTCTATTACTTCAGTACAAGCAATTTACGTTCCGGCAGACGACTTAACCGACCCTGCACCTGCTACCACTTTCTCGCACTTAGATGCAACCACTGTATTAAGTCGTAAAATCGCTTCTTTAGGTATTTATCCTGCTGTTGACCCATTAGATTCGACTTCTCGTATTTTATCACCCGATATCGTTGGTGAACTACACTATAAAACAGCTCAAAAAGTAAAAGAAACTTTGCAACGCTATAACGAATTGCAAGACATTATCGCTATTTTAGGTATGGACGAATTGAGCGAAGAAGATAAATTAATCGTACACCGTGCAAGACGTATACAACGTTTCCTTTCTCAACCTTTCTTTGTAGCTGAACAATTTACAGGATTAAAAGGTGTATTTGTTCCTATAGAAGATACAATTAAAGGATTTAATATGATACTTGACGGAGAAGTTGACCATTATCCTGAAGCTGCTTTCAACTTGGTGGGAACAATTGAAGAAGCAATTGAAAAAGGCAAGAAAATGTTAGAAGAAACCAAAGAGTAAGCCATGAAAGTTGAAATTATATCGCCCAGTACACAGGAAGTGATTGAAGGTGTCGTTTCTATTCAATTGCCGGGAACCGATGGTTTGTTTGCCATACTTAACAACCACGCCCCATTAATTGCAGCTCTATCGAAAGGAAAAGCAAAAATAATCAATAAGAATAATCAAACCACCTTTCATACAATTAATGGTGGAATAGTAGAAGTGTTAAAAAATAAAATTATTATTTTAACCGAAAACAATTAATTAAAGAAAATATTCTATAATTAAAGAAACTGTCCACAAAGGATAGTTTCTTTTTTTTTTGATGCAATAAGACTTTTGCAAGATGAAAATATAATTTTAAAAATAAAATCAAAAAATAATAAGAAAAGGTATAACTTTGCAAAAAAATTATATGCTATTTTGAAATATCAAATTAATTAACATTAAAATTAAACAAAAATGAAAAAAAGAATTATAATATTACTTAGTATAATGATTTTGCATTCTATTTATCTGTTTGCAAACAATGAGGGAGAAAACAAATCAGCGCCAACAAAAATAAAACACGAAAACAGAAAAGATGAGAGACTTTGCCGTAAATACATCATTCCCTTAAGCAAGGCTTCTCAAGAAATTATTACCGGAACGATTTCTTTTAAAATGTCTCTCTTTATGAATGAGGAAGAATTTCCTCGTGTTTACAAATGTTCTTTGGCTTTTTCACGTTGGCCCTCAATTGGCTCTGCCTTACCCTCTATGGTACTGAATATTGGCGATTCACTTCTTTATATCACTAATAAAGATTCATTGCATACATTTAATTTAGTTACAAAAACCCATACTGTAGATGATTTTAAAACAGCTGTAAGGTTCTTTTATGAAAATCCGTTTTTTGCTTTTTATGCTTGGTGGTTTGAATTTTATAGAGGCGATAATATATCGGTAGTAAAAGACAAAAAAATAATTTCAGTTAAATTCGATTTTACAACATCCGATAATATAGATGAAATGAAATTTTACAAAACACCGGGCGGATGTTATCAATTAGTTTATACGCACAACAGTAATTTATTACAAAAATACAGTTATGAACCAATAGGAATGTGGAAAAACACATTCGATTACAAAAAAATGGAATGCGAATTAATTAGCTATGAGCAAGGCATCCGTATATCGTCCCTCTTAGCAAAATGGGGTTATTTGTTCTAATATTTCACCTATATACCTCAATAAGAGGTAATTTATTTGCTATTGATTTTCTACTGCCGGTGCCGGTTTTTCTTCCTTTTTCTTAACCAACTCTAACACATGAATAATATTGGTGCCATCGGTCGATTTCCATATTTGGTGTTTTCTCTTATTAACAACCACTATCCATGTTTTTGATAAATTAGATCCTTCGCTTTTAATGCTAATGTATTCATCATTATGATACGATGTCCACTCAAAAGGACTTTTATCTTGCTGAACGGCTCCTAAAACAGAATAGGAAATGTCTTTTTCTCCCGTTCCTTTTTTATCGAACGACATGGTGCCTATGTTATTAAAAGACGACCCCTGTTGTTGTCCTAAAGTTATTGCCTCATAACGTTGAACCGTCCAATTACCTGCTATACGAGGCGCACATGCACTGAATAAAATTGCTGCCAAAGCAATCAACGAAAGTTGAATTGTTGTCTTCATAATAATAATTA
>JAAYQB010000136.1 GCA_012519525.1 Bacteroidales bacterium
AAAAATTTTAATGTTAATAATTAAACCTTGTTACAAAAGTAAATAATATATATGATATATTCCTTCTAATATGTACCTATTTTTAACACTTTTTGTGTTCAATAAAACAACAATTTGTTCCTAAATTAGGGACAATCGCTTATTTGTTCTTCCTTATATTCATCTAAAAAATTATAATTCAATACATTAGATATTAAAATCAACAAATCCGTGTCTATGCTTTTTTTCTCATAAATTTTATAAATTTTACTCCTATTGCATCCCAATTTCCCGGCTAACCATTGGGGTGAAATTCCATGATTATAGACATATTTTCTTATTATGCTGCCGATATGAATATCTTTTAATGCCACCATAAGACCGATTTTTTATTTTTATAATTACTTTGTTTTTTCTACGGCTTCGGCAGTTGCTTTTAATAGCGGCTCAACAGAGAGCGGATTGCCTACGGCTTTTTGCATCCATATTTGCGGTGTCAGTTTGCCCATGGCAAAAATACGTTGCACTTCCGTTCCGATATTTTTTCCTTTTAAATATTCTTCTAATTGAAACTGTATCAGATGACCAAGAGGATAAGCCGAAAGATACAAAGGGGCATCTATCATATGCGAATAAATTGCCAATATAGGCTCGTCTTTTGTTCCAAAGACAGGGGCATAATAAGTATTCCATATTTCTTTCGCCATCTTAATGACTTCCGTTTTTAACTCATCTGCCGTAGCATCGGGATGTGCGTACATCCATTGCCATACTTTCATATCCAATAAAGACACACCCATAATTTCATAACAACCCCAAAATACATCCAACGTATTCAAATATTCGGCATTTTTATCGGCTTGTCGTATTCCTAAAAGTTCCAAATCTCTTTGTTGAAAAACAAAAGCCAAGGCTTCGGTAAAGGCGGTATTCGGAACGCCTGCCAAAAAATAATTAGGCACATCGTGCAAAGATATGGTTTGTTCTACATTATGTCCAAATTCGTGAACTCCAATATTATATCCTTTATAATCCATACCTTTTTCGCCTATGCGTGTGCGTAGCATTGCCTTATCCGATCTCATCATTGAACCCCAAGCATGTCCTGCTCCTACCGAGGCATCAACATCAATATGATTGCAAATAAACTGAGCTTTTTCTTTCTCAAATCCTAATTTGAGCAATATTTGAGGCAAATCAGCCGTAAAAGCTTCTTTTGTAGGATATTTTTTCATTACCGCTTTATCCAATTCAAGAGGGTTGATTTCGCTGCGACTTTTAAACCCATCGTACCAAATATCAAAGGCTTGCAATTTACGTCCTAATCGTTGGGAAATCAAATTACCCACTTCTTTTACTTGCGGTGAGGATAGCAATTGTATAAATAATTGCTCTATTTCTTTTTGTGCTATTTCAAACTCTCCTTCAAATTTGCGTGCAATATAAGTAGGATAATGCGTGTAATAAGGATCTGCCTTTTGCATTGCTTTAAAATTATCCATTAAATACCGATAACGCCGATTGTTTTCCGCAGTCATCTTCACTTCGCTACCGTCTTCGTAAATTTTATTTTCCAAAGGATTCCAAACAAATTTTCCGGTATTAATTACTTCATTAGGAACGGTTTGATAAATAATGTGTTTCATTACCTCGTATATCATTTTCTGTTTTTCCAATCCTTGTTTTTTATCTGCATAATTCGATTTGAGTTCGTCTCTCAAGCCCCAATGACTTATTAATACCATATCTTTTGGGAAAAGATGTTGTTGGCGATTGTTTATCAGCGAACCCATAAAAATATTGTAATTAGAGATATAGTTATCGGAAGCAGCACCTGCCGCTTGTATGTTTTGCAAAATTTTAGCCGGCACGTTCGCTGTAAAAACATCTCCTAAACGTGCATATCCCCATTCCAAAGAAGTCCATTTGTCGGCTTCTTTTGTTTTTTCTTCCAAGGTATAAAAAGGGAAATTCAAAGCAACTATAAAAGCTATCTTATTTTGAAACATATCTTCCTGAAAATGAGAAAACCCATTGTAAGCTCCAAAAAAATCATCTATTGTCAGTTTTTCATAACCGACCACATGTTGCGGACGCAAGAGTTCAATACTCATTCTGTTGTGATGACCGTAAATGGTTTCGAAGTGCATTGCCACACGTTGAAAAAGCTGCTCTTTTTCAGCTGCATTTTTACAAAAATGCTCCTGACAAAAACTGCCAAACTCTTCTTTACTCCCATCTTCTTCTCGCCATAAACCGGCAACTTGCGTTACTCCTTTCTCTATGATTTTTTCATCAAAAGATGTATGTTTTACTATGGCGCTAACGGTAGATTGAATTGTATTTTTATCAATAAACATAACGGTATTTTTTGGTTGATTAGAATGAGAACAAGCAATAAAAATAAATAAAAAAAAGAATGATAAATGTTTCATACGTTTCATACGTTTATATTTTTTAGTTGATGATTGTAGGAAACGCACATGTTTCAAACCATCTACTTGCGTATTTGTTAGTTTACATGCTCGTTTCATAATAAAAATTTTCATATATTACAAGTTTGTAAATAAGCCTTTTACGTTAAAATTTGAGCGGAAAACGGGATTCGAACCCGCGACCCTTAGCTTGGGAAGCTAATGCTCTACCAACTGAGCTACTTCCGCACAATGCAAAAGTAATAAAAAAAAATGATTTTATCTTATTTTTTTTCATTTTTAATATGTAATTAAAAAAAATGTATATTTGCATTATCAATTCACACTTTTATTAACTAAATTTAACTATTATGGAAACGAATGATAATCAACAAAAAGACACAAGAATGTACATCACCAAAAATGCTGAAAAAAACCTAAGAATCACTGCCGTTTGGACTAAATTCTACGCTATTTTATCTTTTATAGGCGTCGGCTTTGTATTTTTAATAGGATTAGGTCTTATACTTGCAGGTAATTTGGTGCCTAATGAATTAGCAGATTTAAGTACTTATAATTTTATGTTTGCCTTTCCAAAAGCACTTGGAATAATATACATGTTACTATCAATCGTTATGTTATTCCCTGCTATATTTTTACTGCAATATTCTATCTACACAAAAAGATGTTTATCAAATTCCAATGTAGCAACTTTAGAAGTGGCTTTTAATAAAATGAAGTCCTATTGGCTCTATATGGGTATCGTTACAATAGCTTCGATTGTATTGGCAACAATTGTACCGGTAATTGCAATATTTGGCACTTTATTATAGCCTATTATTTATTTACAACATCAATTCATACTTTTATTAACTAAATTCAACTATTATGGAAACAAATGATAATCAACAAAAAGACTCTAAAATGTTCATCACCAAAAATGCTGAAAAAAACCTAAGAATCACTGCCGTTTGGACTACATTTTACGCTATTTTGTCTTTTATAAGCGTTGCCTCTCTATTTTTCATGGGATTATTTCTTATACTTTTAGGTGATTTTTTCCCTAGTGAATTAACGGATTTAAGCACTCATAACTTTATGTTTAGCTCTTCAAAAGTACTTGGAATAGTGTATGTATTATTAGCAGTTATTACGTTATTTCCTGCTATATTTTTACTACAATATTCTATCTACACAAAAAGATGTTTATCTAATTCCAATATAGCAACTTTAGAAGTGGCTTTTAACAAAATGAAATCCTATTGGCTCTACATAGGTATCGTTATAATAGCTATGATTGTATTGGCGGCAATAATGCCAATAATTTTTATTTTATTATAAACTTAGCTGCCTATGAAGTAACTTTATCTTATTAAAATTTGATTTTTAAAAACTGCGATAACACTCATTTGCAAAAAAAGAATGAGTGTTATTTTATTTTAGATTTATATGTAAAAATAAAGTATTTTTGCAAAAAAAGATATTGAAGCCTTATGTCGAAAAAATACGTTGATTTTTTGGTTGTCGGTTCCGGGATTGCCGGTTTAAGTTTTGCTCTCAAGGCAAGCAAATACGGCTCTGTTTGTTTACTTACCAAAGATGCTGTACAAGAAACTTCTACCCGTTATGCACAAGGTGGAATAGCAGCTGTCATGTACGAACCCGATACCTATAATAAACACATTGCCGACACTATGAAAGCGGGACATGAACTATCCGACCCCGAAATTGTCCGTATTACTATTACGGAATCGACACAAAGAGTAAAAGATTTAATCAATTGGGGAGTTGATTTTGACAAAAATCCTTCCGGCAAATACGATTTGGCACGCGAAGGAGGACATTCGGAGTTTAGGGTATTGCATCATAAAGACATTACAGGCTTTGAAATACAAAAAAAACTCTATCAAAAAGCACAAGAAAATCCTCGTATAGAAATACTCGAAAATCATTTTGCTGTCGAAATATTGACACAACATCACTTAGGAATAACCGTTACAAAGCATTCTACCGACATTTGTTGTTTTGGTGCTTATGTATACAATCCATCAACCAAAAAAGTAGATACTATTTTAGCTAAAATGACCATCTTGGCAACGGGCGGAATAGGCAACGTGTATGGAAACACTACCAATCCTGCGGTTGCTACCGGCGATGGTCTAGCGATGGTACACAGAGCGAAAGGAAGTACAAGAGGAATGGAATTTGTTCAATTTCACCCTACTACACTCTACAATCCCAACGAGCGTCCCGCCTTTCTGATTACGGAAGCCTTGCGGGGAGCAGGAGCCGTGTTGAAAGATTACCACGAAAAATCTTTTATGGAAAAATACGACGCACGATGTTCTTTAGCACCTCGCGACATCGTAGCACGTGCCATTGACCACGAAATGAAAATATCGGGCGAAAATCACGTTTACTTAGACGCACGCAACATTGATAAATCCGTATTTTTCAGTCATTTCCCAAATATCTACAGCAAATGCTTATCCTTAGGAATTGATGCCACTAAAGATTTAATTCCCGTAGTTCCTGCCGCACATTATTCTTGCGGCGGCATAACAACAGACAAATGGGGCTGTACTACCATCAAAAACTTATATGCTTTGGGAGAATGTGCTTCAACAGGTCTGCATGGTGCTAATCGTTTAGCATCTAATTCTTTATTGGAATCTTTAGTGTTTGCTCATCGTGCTTGTGAACATGCTGCCAAAAATATTGCTTCTATTTCATTTCAAGAAGCAATCAAAGATTGGAATGCCGAAGGAACGGTTTCTAATGAAGAAATGATATTGGTAACACAAAACATTCGTGAACTTCAAGCTATTATGAGCTATTACGTAGGCATCGTACGTTCGGATGTTCGTTTAGAAAGAGCACTCAATCGTTTAAATATTCTTTACCAAGAAACGGAGACCTTGTACCTTCACTCTGTTGTTACTCGAAAAATTTGTGAATTACGCAATATGATTTGCACTGCTTATCTTATTATTCGCGATGCGATGAAGCGGAAAGAAAGTCTCGGATTGCATTATTCTATCGATTATCCCCCTAAAGACGAACAAGCATTATAGTTTGATTTCATCAAAATTTTTTCCGTAAACAGTATTGGTTTTGGCTATTGAAATGAAAGCATTTCTATCTATATCTTTGATGATTCTAATAATATTTCGTTTGTCGGGTTTATGTGCTATAACAAGCAATACATCGGATTCTTTTTTAGTATAAGAGCCGTAGCCTTTTAAAAAAGTAGCACCTCTTTTTAGTTTTTCGTTGATTTGCCGGGCTATTTCTACGTTTTTATCCGAAAAGACAATGAATTGATAGGTTTGTCGAAACCCATCCAATACCAAATCGGATGTGAAAACATAGGCAATCATCACCACAAAACTATACACTAATTTTTCGACCGAACCTACTACAAAATAAGAAGATGATACTATAAGAATATTCACATACAAGGTTAAACGACCATAAGAAATATTGCGGTATTTTCCGACTGCTAAAACGACAATATCAAAACCTCCCGTATTTCCTCCGTTATTTAACACTATCCCCACTCCTACTCCCGAAAGCATAGCCCCAATCAACGAACACAGAAAGGTATCGTCTACTAAAGGAACAGGAAATAAAGGCTTTAAGATTGAAAAAGCAAAAGATAAAATAAGAGTAGAAATAATGGTACGTATCACAAACTCTTTTCCTAAAATTTTTAACGAGAAAGCCAACAGAACAACATTCCCTATAAGAATGGTTAATCCGACAGGAAATTTAGTTGCAAAATACAAAATAGCAGATATCCCACTGATTCCTCCGCCCGTAAGCTGATGAGGAATGAGAAAAGCCGACCATGCAAAAGCAAAAATAAACAATCCTACTATAATAAAAAAGTAGTGCTTAAGCTCCGATACTATTTGTTTTCCCGTCAATGATTTCTTCATAAATTTGTACGCATTTTTTATTCAAAAGCAAAAACAATTATTCTTGGTTTTTGTTTTCTTCTTCCTGATTATTTTCCTCTTCTTGAGTGTTTTCCGATTCCGGTTTTACATTTTTCCCCATCACTTTCGACTCTTCTTTCTCATCAAAAGGACGTTCGCCAAAGACCGCCACCAAATCTTCTCTGTAAATAACTTCTTTTTCCAATAATTGTTGGGCTAATTGTGCCAATTGTTCTTTATGCTCAATCAATATGTTTTTAGCAACTTGATAAGCCGAATCAATTAATTTATGTACTTCTTCATCAATCAATTGTGCTGTAGCTTCACTATAAGGTTTGTTAAAAGAGTATTCGCTTTGCCCCGATGAATCGTAATAGCTCAGGTTGCCTATTTTTTCGTTTAATCCATAATAAGTAACCATGGCATACGCTTGTTTTGTAACTCTTTCCAAATCATTTAAAGCTCCTGTCGATATTTTTCCAAACACCACATCTTCGGCAGCTCTTCCGCCGAGCGTAGCCGAGAGTTCGTCCATCAATTGTTCGGTATTGGTAATTTGACGTTCTTCGGGTAAATACCAAGCAGCACCGAGCGATTTTCCGCGAGGCACTATGGTAACTTTTACCAAGGGAGATGCATGTTCTAAAAACCAACTCACAGTGGCATGTCCTGCTTCGTGAAATGCAATTACTTCTTTTTCTTTGGGAGAAATAATTTTGCTTCTTCTTTCTAATCCTCCGATAATACGGTCGATAGCATCTAAGAAATCTTGTTTTTGAATTTCGGATTTATCTTTTCGAGCGGCTATTAAAGCTGCCTCATTGCATACGTTGGCAATATCGGCACCCGAAAATCCCGGAGTTTGTCGAGCAAAAAACTCCAATTCTACATCTTTTCCTAATTTCAAAGCACGGCTATGTACTTGGAATATTTCTTTACGTTCTTCTACATCAGGAAGTTCTACGTGTATCTGTCGGTCGAAACGTCCTGCACGAAGCAAGGCTCTGTCTAAAATATCGGCTCTGTTCGTGGCTGCCAACATAATGATTCCTGCATTGGTAGAAAAGCCATCCATTTCGGTAAGCAGCTGATTAAGGGTGTTTTCTCTTTCATCATTAGCACCTGTCATAGCATTGCGACCGCGTGCTCTTCCTACGGCATCAATTTCATCAATAAAAATAATACAAGGGGCTTTTTCTTTCGCCGTTTTAAACAAATCGCGGACACGAGACGCTCCCACTCCGACAAACATTTCAACAAAATCAGAACCCGATAAAGAGAAAAAAGGCACTTTTGCTTCGCCGGCAACGGCTCTTGCCAACAATGTTTTCCCTGTTCCCGGAGGACCTATCAGCAAAGCACCTTTAGGAATTTTACCTCCTAAACTCGTATATCTTTTGGGATTTTTTAAAAAATCTACTATCTCAACGATTTCTTCTTTAGCACTTTCCAAACCTGCCACATCGTTAAAAGTAACATGAGGCTGATTGTTTTTATCGTAAAGCTGTGCTTTCGATTTTCCTATATTGAAAATCTGTCCGCCGGCACCGCCTCCGGCTCTTCCCATACCCCGCATTGACCAATAGAACAAACCGAAAATCAGTAGAAAAGGCAATATCCAGCCGATGATTTCCCAGCCCCAACTTTTCGAATTGTCCGTAACGACAACTATGCGTTTAAAATTCTTTTCGATTTCGTATTTTTCTTCTGCGGTTTTTCCTATGGTATCTCTACTAAACGCTTTGATTTCAGCGTCTTTAATTTCTTGACTAAAAGTAGCTATATCGCCTATTTCTATAAAATAATGAGGTCCCGATTTGCTGCGTTCAAAGGCTTTTTTATAAGCAGTATCGGCATTGATTTGCGAAGCTCTAATATAGATTTGTGCTTGCTCTTTTTGCTTCATTATCACAATTTTCTCTATATCTCCACGAGCTATCATCCTTTCTAACCTGATATTATCTATCGACTCCATGGTCGGTTGCCAGCCCCATAAGCCAATGGTAATAATAGCTAAAGTCAATATTCCGTATATCCAATAAAAGTTAAAACCTTTTTTCTTGTTGTCTTTAGGTGTTGGCGTTTTTTTCTCTTCCATACATTATTATTTATTTGTTGCACTTAAACGTATCATTGCAGCCGTATCATTCCAGAGATTCTCTAAATCATAAAATTCTCGTTTTTCTCTCAAGAATATATGTACAATGATATGAAAATAATCTATTAATATCCATTCCGCATTTTTTTCTCCTTCGGTATGTCTTGGAATAATTTTTAATTTTTCTTTTACCGTTTTCATTACATTTTCACATAAAGTGCCGGCATGAACATTCGATGTTGCCGAACAAACAATGAATTTATCAAACAACATGCCGAGATTAGAAGGAAAATCCATTTCAAGGATATTTTCAGCTTTTGTCTCTTCTAAAGCCTCTATTATTACTTGATTTAAATCCAATGCTTTATGTTTTTTATGTTCTTTTTCAATTGTCTTTTTCGCAATTTTCGGCATATTAATTATTTTTGTGCAAAAATAGTAAAATAATAAATATTAAAACCCATTTCTTTATAAGATTATAGTTTCAGTTTTTATAGCTTTTCATTTTAAGAAAAAAACACTAATTTTGCAGCATAAAACAAGGACACATGAAAATATTTAAATTTGGAGGAGCTTCGTCTCAAAATGCCAATGGCATACGCAACATAGTCAATATAATACGTGAGTTTTACGATAAAAACATCATCATTGTTATTTCGGCTATAGGGAAAACGACCAACGAGTTAGAAAGACTTGTTGCCGCTTTTTTTGCAAATAGTGAAGAAAAATACACTTTGTTGGACGAAATTGTCAGCAAACACAACGCCATTATGGCTGAATTATTCGACAATACCGACAGTGCGGCTATAGCCGACATTCAATCTCAATTTCATTTACTTAAAAATTATTTGGGCAAAGAGCCGAGTGAAAATTACAACTTTGAATACGACCAAATCGTTCCCTTTGGTGAAATCATTGCTTCAAAAATCATTGCTCATTACCTGAACAAAGAAAAATTAACAAACCATTGGTTAGACGCTCGCAAACTCATTATTACCGACAATAGTTACAGAGAAGGAGAAGTTAACTGGAAAAAAACGGAAAAGAAAATTCAAAAAACAATTCAGCGTTTCTTAGAAAACACCAATAATAAACAATTATTTGTTACACAAGGATTTATTGGCGGCACCACCGAAAACATTACTACCACTTTAGGACGAGAAGGTTCGGATTTTAGTGCCGCTATTTTCGCCTATTCTACCAATGCCGAAGGTGTAACCATTTGGAAAGATGTGGACGGCTTGTTAAATGCAGACCCTAAACAGTTTTCAGACACCGTTCAATTAGACAAAATTCCCTATTACGAAGCCATAGAATTGGCTTATTACGGTGCAAGTGTTATTCACCCTAAGACTATTAAGCCTTTGCAAAACAAAAACATACCTCTATATGTCAAATCTTTTATCCATTACAAAGATAAAGGAAGCATTATACACGATTTTACACAAAAAAAGAAAATACCGTGCTATATCAAAAAAACAAACCAAATGTTGCTTTCCATTTCCCCTAAAGATTTTTCATTTATAGCAGAAGAAAATCTCTCGACTATTTTTGCCATCTTTGCTTTTTTTGGATTTAAAATCAATCTAATGCAAAATTCGGCGCTCAGTTTTTCCGTTTGTGTTGATGAACGCAGTAATTGGCAGGAACTGATTGAAGAACTACAAACCGAATTTTATGTAAAATACAATAAAAATATAGAATTACTTACCATACGACATTATAATAAAAACAGCTTAACAAAAGAATTAAAAGATAAAAAAATCATATTGGAACAACGCAATCGTACAACTTTACAAGTAATTTTAAAATAGATTAAAAACGGCAATGCACCACCTTATACTTTAAAAAAAATAAAACATCAAACAATGAATGCTATAACAAAAAATATTATCTTTGCAAAACGAAAAATCCTTATAAATCAATTAATAAATAAATTTTAACATGAATTTTATAATATTATTATTTATCATTTTTTATATTCTTGCGTTTTATTTTACAATTTTAGATATAAAAATATTAACAATACTGAATAAAAATAACATAAAAGCAAATTATTTCAACACTTTTTTTTCATATAATTTGTTTTTAGAATTTATAAAATCAAATAAAGTTGAAGATTCATTAAGGGGAAAATATATTAGATTATATAAAAAAGCTATTTGGACAAAAAGGTTATGTTTATTGTTACTTCTTAGTCTTTTTATATTAATGCCTCTTTTGTCTGCATTAAAGCTGTGGTAGTGTCCCATCTTATTCTTTTTAACCGCAAAGAACGCAAAGATTCTACAAAGAACGCAAAGAAACTCTGCGACCTTAGCGCATTCTTTGGAAACTCTGCGGTAAAAAAACAAAAGAAAGGTAAATATTTATTTTTTATTGATTGAAACAAATAAAAGTATATTTTTGCAACGTTAAAAAATAAAGTTAATTAAATATGGAGTATATAAACACTAAGAAATCGAATAATGGGTTTTCTCCCTTTTTATTAATTTGGGTTGTTTTTGCTATTGTTTTCTTAGTAAAGGTTTTTATATTTGCTGGATTTAATTTTGCATTACTCCTTTTGCTTGTATTTCTAACTATTCCTATTTTGTATTTTCTTGATATTTTTTTGTGGCATATCATAGGCAAAGAGATTATTTACACTCAAGATAAAAAGTTAATAATCAAAAAAGTGAATCGAATACGTCCGAGAAAGAAGAAAATTCGATTTGAAAAGATAGAAGATATTTATTTGTTGAGAGAAAAAGAGTTTTTAAAAAACATTTATTCATCAATGTCTGCTTTTTGGGACTGGGATAAACAAGGTACTATCTGTATCAAGTATGATAATGGATGTAAATACTATATAGGTAGAAATCTTAATGAGACAGAAGCAGAAGATTTATTAAGATTATTAAAATCAGAAATTCCTAATACTCCTGCAAATCCTACGATAAAATCGGAAATTATTGAATGGGTTGTTTTTGGAAGCGTTATTTTATTGATTGTTGTCATTGCAATAGGATTTATAATATAAATCAACTAACGGTAGTATCCCACCTTATTCTTTTTGGTTTATTTAATAGTTTCAATACTATACTTTTGCACAATAGAATGTATTTCCATAAAATATTTCAGCACTATCTCAATCCATTATTCACGATTCCTTATTCTACAATGATTTCTATTCTAGAATTTCTGGATATATATATGTAGCCATTTTGTTCTTTTTCTTTGCAAGAAATGGGATTTGTTGAACCATTGCTAACTATATAATAATTTTTTAAACTTGTCTTTGCTGTCAATATTTTTTGAATATTATCGCATAAACGACCTGAAAGAGATGCACAAACGGAAGAATCTAATCCAAGGAAATTATTTACTTCAATTCGAAATGTATTAGTATCGTTTAACTCAAACAATTTAACCATATCATCAAATTCATCGGGATTAACAAACTCATTCCCTCTGTTGAGAAAAAATACAGGTATATTTAAAATTATAACATCTCCTTTCCTTAGAAGCGGTTTATCAGTCGGATAACCATAATGCACATATTGAGAATATCCATAAATACTCAAAAAAACAAAAAACAATATACATACTAAATTTTTCATCTTGTCAATATTTTATTTTGCAAAAATATACTTTTATTTGTTTCAATAGAAAAAAAAGAAAACAAATATTTCTTATTCTTTGCGGTTAAAAAACAACAAAATAGTATAATAATAACAAAAAAGAAAAAAACTTCTATCAAAAATTTTTTATACTGTTAAATCGGTCAATAACGATTATCTGTGTGAAAATCAATAAGTTGCATTTTTAAATACACTTCAAATAAAAAAAATCGCACAGCACAAAAAATATCTTTTAAAAAAAGATTTAATCATTTTCACTTTTAATGCACATCTATATGCTTTTTTTTTTTACTTTTGCACATTATAATAATATACAATTTTATTTAAGATACATTTATTAGATTATGGCAGTTATAGGAAAAATCAGAAAACACTCCGTATTATTATTGGTTGTAGTTGCCGTTGCCTTATTAGCTTTTATATTGGGTGATTTTATAAGACCGAGCAATTCCGGTCTGAAAAATTTTCTGAAAATTGGGAAGTACGAAATATCTTATTTTGAATACATAGAGAAATATAACTATTACAGCGATTTGCTACGTCAAAACGAAGCTGAAAACATTGAGTACGAAGCCAACAATTACACTTTCAACGAAATGGTTGACTCTTTGATATTGAGTAAACAAACCATTCCGCTTGGCATAAGTGTAACTCCCGAAGAATTAAGAGATTTAATGGCAGGACCCAACCCTCATGAATATGCGAGACGATTTTTCGGCGGTCCCGAAGGCAAATACGATATGCAAATAGCACAAGGCTTCTTAAACAATATGGACCAATACGATTCGGCAACAAAAGTTGCTTATTTGTACTACGAGTCGATTGTTGAAAAAGAAACATTGCACAATAAATACATGAATCTGCTTGCTAAAGCCGCTTATACTCCTAAATATTTTGCACGCAAAATGCAAGAAGAAAACGAAATGAAAGCCAATTTGGTAGTTGTCGCTATTCCCTACTCTAACGAATTGGTAACTGACGACAAAATCAGTTTCTCCGAAAAAGATATCCAAAAATGGTACGAAGAAAATTTGTATCGTTTTCCTCAAGACCAAGAATTGAGAAACATTGAATACGTTATTTTCGATATCAAAGCCTCGGAAGAAGATAAAATCGAAATTGAAAGAGAATTCAGAGAAAAATACGAGCTTTTTAAAGAAAGTGAATATCCTCAATCCGTTATCAACTCAATGATTGATTCACGCTACGATAGTTCGTTTTTCAAACGAGGCGAATTACATCCTTATATTGATTCTAATTTATTCAATGCTCCTATAGGAACTTTTATCGAACCTTTTATAGACGGCGACACATGGATGTTTGCCAAATTGTTAGACATGGAATCACGTGCCGATTCGCTATATGTTAATTTTCTATTTATAGCAAAAGAAGGTATGCAAAATGCTCCCAGAAAAGAAGAACAATCGAAACTGATTGTCGACAGTGCTTTTATGGCTTTAATCAATGGGCAGAATTTTTATGAAGTCGCAACCCATTTTTCCGACATTAAACCCGACCCTCAAAATGACTCTTTAAGCATTTGGTTAGTAGATGGTAGCGACCAAATATTTTTCGATAGAAGTACGGCACAAACACTGTTCGACACGCTTCATAATTTTAATCCGGGCATTATGACCAAATACGAAAGTACTCTCGGTACATGGATATTTATTATTAACCATCGCTCGGCTATTGAGAAAAAAATTCAAGTAGCCATTGGGAAAAAAATAATCGAAGCCTCAAGCGAAACGACCGATAATATCGAAAGTGCTGCCAACAACTTCGCAAACGGCACTGATACTTACGATAAGTTTGATAAAAAAACAAAAGAATTAAATTTAAATAAACGTTCTTTCGACCGATTAACAGCTATGGCTTACTCTATCCCCGGAATTACTTCTAATGCAAGAGAAATTGTCCGCTGGGCATACGATGAAAATACAGAAAAAGGAAACGTTTCGGGCGTATTCCACGTCAACGATATGTTTGTTGTTGTTACTTTGAAAAGTATTTATCCTAAAGGAAATATGGATTTAGAGCAAGTAAAATCCTATGTGGAAAACATGGTGAAACGTGATAAGAAAGCCGAAAAGCTCACTGCTTTATTAGAAGCCAGTTTGTCGAAAACAAAAAATTTAAACGCCATCGCTTCCGAATACAAAACAAGTGTCGATACCGTTAATGTGAACTTTAGCGACCGCAACTTCGGACATTACGGACCGGAACCGAAATTGATAGGAAAGATTTTTGCGACAGACAAAAAAAATCAAATAGAACTAATAAAAGGAGATATGGGAATGTATGTGGTATCTATTAATAATATGGTTACGTCGTCTTCATTAGCTGTGGACGAACAACAACAACAAAATATAGAAATGTACCAACAACAACAAAGCATGATGCTCCAAAACAGAATACAAAACACCATGCAAATATTGCGAAAGATGTATGAAATTAAAGACAATAGACACAAAGTATTTTAATCGAAAAAA
>JAAYQB010000137.1 GCA_012519525.1 Bacteroidales bacterium
TAATTGAAAGGGAATGTTTTGGTTTAGCATTTTTTATGGTTGCAATCAAATCAAATCTATCCATATTTTCAACTGCAAAAATAGTCTTTTTTGTAATAGGAATGTCATTTTTTTTTAATTTTAATTATTTTTAGCTTTTTATTAAAAAAATAATTACATTTGCAAATAATAAATCCATTGTTGATTTTTATTAATGATAATTAAAATTTTTACAGTATGAAACGAAGATGCCCCACTGATTTTTGCATACAAGTAAATGATTATAAGGCATGTGCATTTTGTACGACATTAACTAAAAAAATATAAATACATGAAACACGAAATTTTGAATTTACAGCCCGAAAAAGTATGGAAGTATTTTTATGATATTTGTCAAATTCCACGTCCGTCAAAAAAAGAAGAAAAAATAATAGCTTATCTGATGGATACGGGCAAAAAGTTAGGATTAAAGACAGAGAAAGACGAAATAGGAAATGTTTTAATAAGTAAGCCCGCTACTAAAGGAAAAGAGAAAGTTACTCCCGTTATTTTTCAAAGTCATATGGATATGGTATGTGAAAAAAACAAGGATGTGGTTTTCGATTTCGACAAAGATCCTATTCAGCCTTATATTGACGGCGAGTGGGTAAAAGCAAAAGGAACCACCTTGGGTGCCGACGATGGAATAGGAATGGCAATAGCTTTGGCAATTTTAGAAGATAAAACCATAGAACACGGACCTGTCGAATGTTTGTTTACGGTAGATGAAGAAACCGGATTGACAGGCGCTTTTGAATTAAAACCCAATTGGTTAAAAGGAAAAATGTTGCTTAATTTAGATTCCGAAGACGAAGGACAGTTTTTTATTGGCTGTGCCGGCGGAAAGAGTACAACAGCAACAATTGATTTTAAAAAAGAAAAACTTCCTTCTAACGCAAGTTCTTTTTTAATAAAAGTAAAAGGATTAAAAGGCGGACATAGCGGTGATGATATTAATAAAAAATTAGGAAATGCCGTTAAAATTCTCAATCGTATTTTATACGATGCCACGTTTAAGTACGATGCTTCTTTAGCCACTATTGATGCCGGAAACCTACACAATGCAATTGCACGTGAAGGAAGTGCTTTGGTAATGATTCCCAATGCAAAAAAAGAAGAATTTATTCGTTATATAAAAGAATTCGATGCTATTGTTAAAGAAGAATTAAAAATAAGTGATGCTGATGTTGAAGTACAAATAGAAGCAAGCAAAAACCCTGAATTTGTAATTGACGAATTTACGCAATGCGATTTAGTAGAAGCGCTGTATGCCTGCCCACACGGAGTATTAGCCATGGCACAAGACATTGAAAATTTTGTCGAGACATCGACTAATTTGGCTTCTGTTAAGATGATAAACAATCAAATAAAAGTGGTAACCAGTCAGCGTTCTTCCGTTGAAAGTAAAAAAGAAGATGCTTGCAATATGGTTGCTTCTGTTTTTAACTTAATGAATGCCGAAGTCGAACATTCGGAAGGCTATCCGGGTTGGACTCCTAATCCTAATTCTGAAGTATTGACAGTGTTGAAACAAGCCTATTTAAATTTGTTTAAAAAAGAACCTTTGGTATTAGCTATTCATGCGGGACTTGAATGCGGATTAATAGGAGAAAAATATCCCAAAATGGACATGATTTCTTATGGTCCTACACTTAGAGGAGTGCATTCGCCCACCGAACGACTGCTTATTAAAACCGTAAAAGAAGTATGGGATTTAACAGTAGAGTTTTTGAGAATTGTTCAATAAAAAGAATTTTTTACATTAATTCATTACAAATAAACACATAATCTAACAAGCTGTTAGTAAGTTTAATTAATTATTCATCATTTTATTAATGAAAATAGGGGTCTTATCGGATACGCATGCTTATCTTTATCCAAAGATAATTGATTTTTTTTCGGAATGCGACGAGATATGGCATTGCGGCGATATTGGAAACATAACCGTTTTTAATCAACTAAAAGAATTCAAAACTTTGCGTGCTGTTTACGGCAATATTGACGGAAGCGATATAAGAAATCAATGTAAAGAAATAGAAGTGTTTAATGTAGAAAAACTAAAAGTGTGTATGACTCATATCGGTGGTTATCCCCCTCGTTACAACACGAATACTTTACACTTGCTAAAAAAGCATCAACCTGATATTTTCCTTTGCGGACATTCTCATATTTTACGTGTTATGTATGATGAAGCTCATCAATTATTGTACATTAATCCGGGTGCAGCCGGTTTGGAAGGATTTCATAAAAAAATTACTTTTTTACGTTTCAATATTTTTGAAGCTAATATTTCCGATTTGGAAGTTTATGAAATAGAAAAAAATATCTTGCGATAAAATTTTGCATGCAAATTTTCTATGCTTTGCAAATTATTGAAAACAATCACTCTACGCCATTTATTGAGGAATACAATTATTTCACCTTAAATA
>JAAYQB010000138.1 GCA_012519525.1 Bacteroidales bacterium
ATTACTTATTTTAAAACAAAAGAAAAAGCAATGGCTGCAATTGAGATAATAGGAGAAAAACAATTAAAAACTATATTTTTAGGATAAGAAAAAGGAGAGGTCAACCTCTCCTTTTTTAATTTCTATTATCTTTTATTAAGGATAATTATAATTCTAATTTTTCACAAGCCAACATTGCTGCATTTTGCTCTGCTCCCTTTATGTTATAGTCATAACCTTCGGCTATAAATTGACCATTGACAAATAGTTGAACAATATATTGTTTTCTTTTATTGAAAAGTATTTCTTTGGTTACTTTGTATTCTATTTTGTTTTTTACTTTTTGAGACCAAGCTAAAATTTTTCCTTTATAATTTGAATCTATAGACGCAAGTAAGTCTATATTGATATAATTATTTATTATTTTTTCAATAAAAATTTTTTTTGTTAATTTATATCCTCTGTCTAAATACAAAGCCCCTATAAAAGCTTCTAAAGCATTGCCTAACAATGATTCGCATATATTAAAATCCTGTTCATTGCTATTGATAAAAACATCTATTCCTATTTTGCGACTCAGCTTATTTAATTGATTTCTATTCAAAATACGTGAGCGTAATTCGGTTAAAAAACCTTCTGATGCTAAAGGATATTTTTTGTATAGGTATTCGGCAATTATTGTACTTAAAACGGCATCGCCTAAAAATTCTAAGCGTTCATTATCTTCTCTTATCAGTTTATCGTTAGCAGCGGATTTATGAGTGAATGCTTGTTGATATAGTTCTATTTTTTTTGGAGAAAATCCAAAAGAATTTTTTAAATATAACTTTAAATTTTTGATTTCTTTTTGTTTTTTTGATGAAAAATTAAATCCCATATTTTTTAAAAACTAATGAAACATTTTGTCCTCCAAATCCAAAAGAATTAGATATTGCAAAATTAACTTTATGTTGTTGTTTTTTATGAAATACAAAATTTAAATTTTTATCAAAAACCTCATCTAATTGAAATAAATTGATAGTAGGAGGGATTACATTGTTTTTGATTGTCAGTACGGTAGCGATAGATTCTACAACTCCGGCAGCTCCTAAAAGATGTCCTATCATTGATTTAATAGCAGTTAACTTAATATCGTAGGCATGTTGTCCAAAAAGCGACATAATTGCTTTTATTTCTGCAATATCGCCTTGAACAGTAGATGTTCCGTGCATATTAATATGGTCAATGGATTCGATAGGTATATTAGCATCTTCTAATGCGTTTTTCATCGCTGATTTGGCTCCTTCTCCTTCGGGATGAGGAGCAGTGATGTGATGAGCGTCGGCAGAAAGTCCAACTCCTATAAGTTCAGCATAAATAGGTGCTTTTCGAGCTAAAGCATGTTCTAAATTTTCTAAAATAATGGCTCCTGCACCCTCGCCTATTACAAAACCATCTCTGTCTTTATCAAAGGGGCGAGAAGCGGTTGCAGGGTCGTCATTGCGTCGTGAAATAGCATGCATTGCATTAAATCCTGCTATACTAAACTTATTAACGGGAGCTTCCGAGCCGGAAACAACGATTATATTTGCTTTTCCTAAGCGGATGTAATTAAAAGCGTCGGCTATGGCATGAGACGATGAAGCGCAAGCTGATGAGGTAACATAATTTAACCCTTTAAATCCATGGCGAATGGCAATATAGCCAGCTGCAATGTTTCCAATAACTTTGGGAATAATAAAAGGACTAAATTGAGGGACAGCATCTCCCGAAAGCAAATATTGTTCGCTTGCTTCGAATAAGCTTGTATGACCACCCATTCCCGTACCAAGAATGACTCCTATTTTCTCAGGGTCTATTTTTGAAGAATCTATTTTTGAGTCTTTTACAGCTTCATCGGCAGCCGCAATGGCATACTGAGAAAAAATGTCCATTTTACGAGCTTCTTTTTGTTCTATCCAATTAAGAACATCGAAGTTTTTAAGCTCACATGCAAATTGAGTTTTAAAAAGAGAAGCGTCGAAATGTGTAATTGGACAAGCTCCACTTACTCCTAAAAGTAAATTTTTCCAATATTCTGTTGTATTATTGCCTATAGGAGTAAGGGATCCTAATCCTGTAACTACAACTCTATTTAATTCCATAAAAGGAGAAAGTACTATTTTTCAATAGCTTCTTTTACAAATTTAATAGCGTCACCAACTGTTACAATTTTATCCTGATCTTCTTCAGGAATTTTAATTTTGAATTCGTTTTCAAAAACCATTAGCAATTCTACATTATCTAATGAGTCAGCGCCAAGGTCATTAACAAAACTCTTCTCAGGAGTTACTTCTGCAACGTCTCTTCCTAATTTGTCAGCAACGATTGCAATAACTTTTTCTTCAATATTCATAAAACTTAAATTTTTAAATTTC
>JAAYQB010000012.1 GCA_012519525.1 Bacteroidales bacterium
ATATATTGGATTATGTGAAAAACATGAAAGGAAAATGTTATATGAGAGAAAACAATAACAAACTCACCATCACTCTTCTCAATATCAATGGTGTAGAAGAAGCGATACGTATTTTGCAACCTTTGTTGTTTTCGAAAAGCAACTAATTGTTTTTTTACCGCAGAGTTCCCAAAGAATGCGCCAAGGTCACAGAATTTTCTTTGCGTTCTTTGAGGTTCAATTATCACATAAAAACTGTAAGTTTTGTCTCTTTTTCTTCCAAAAAAATGCTCTTTTTTAAGCCCCCTTTGCAATGTTTTTTCTAAAATACTGATTATCTTATTTTTATTTTTTTCATTTTTTTATTATAATAGAGTTGTATATTTAAAAAAGTGTAATTTTGCAAGTGAGAACAATCTAAGTTGATAAAAAAATGCGACACACATTTTACATATTGAATCCCGTAATGAATTTTTTAATTCTTTTACTTCTTCTTTGCTGTGTTGTGTTACCATATAGTGTAGCAAAAAATAAAGAACCTAAAAATAATCTGAAATTTATTTATAAAATAAGTAGTTTTAATCGGAAATACGTACTTATGAAATTTATTGTGGTGAGCTACTGCAATAAAATGTCCCGATTGCAGTAGCGAGGACTCGGAAGGACAGGAATAAGCACAATCAATTTCCATCAGAGAAGTACTTATTCCTTAACCACTTCCAAGGAGGGAGAAACCCTAAAGTCTATATCTGTCTTTGACAAATTTTATGCCTGCAAAGATATAAAAAAAAACAGATAGAAAAATATGCAAAAGATATTAAAACCGATAAATATTTTTTTTTAACTATTAAATTTATTAGAATATGAAAAACATAAAAAAAATAATAATAGCAACTTTATGTGTTGCAGTAGTAGGAATTGGAGTGTTTTTAGCATGCCATAAAGAAACATCTGAAATTGATAAATCAATATCAAAACTTATTCAAAAAAATAATCCCACTCAGTTTGATTTCAGAGCATTAATTACAGATGACACTGCAATTGCATGTACATTTATGAAACATAATGATACGGTGTATTTTTCATATACGTTATGTGATGCAGAAGTAGATGATAAATATTGTATGATTGTTTACGACCCAAACAATGAATATCCGATTACTTTTAATAAAGATAGTTCGGTAGTTTATGGATTAAATCCTAATAATGTCAATTTTACATCATGGATTTTCCGCGGTGAACCTTCAAGTCCTTGGAAACCACCAACCCCAAGTGATCCAGGTAGAATTACCCCAGGAGGAACTATTGAGTCAGGATGCAATTGTACAGGAGGTAGTGAAGGCGGATGGTGTATAAAACATAAAAGAACAACTACTGAAGGAATAGTAATAATTACTTGTGAAAGACAAGCAGGGGATTGTGAATGTTCTGACTATAACTCAATGGAAGATTCTTACTCTGTTTTTGTATTTACATCAAGTTTTATTATGTTTGAGGCAAATGTCATGTACATTAATAATCAAGAAGTTCAAGTAGGAGATTATTATACACTTCAATATTAACATCATTAAGACTTCCTGAAATATGGAAGTCTTTTATTTATATATTAAAAAATCAATAAAAATGAAAAAGTTTGCAGGAATAATTTTTAGTTTGTGTTTTATTTTAATAAGTCAGGCGCAAACGCCGGATGTATGGGACGGAACATCCGATACCACTTGGTACAATACAACCGATACTTTGTTTCAACTTACCACTGCCGAGCAATTGGCGGGATTGGCAGTAATGGTTAATAACGGCAATTCATTTCAAGGAAAAACCATTGAACTAATGAACGATATAGACCTTGGCGGTGCTTTGGAAACACCTTTGAATTGGACACCGATAGGATATTATTATTCTCATTGTGATTCTATATGCTATGAGGTGTATAGAGGTTTTAACGGTGTTTTTGAAGGCAATAACAAAACCATAAGCAATTTGGTTGTTAATGATAACGATACGATGACTCTCGGATTCTTTGGGTTCTCATATGGAGCAATAATAAGAAACATATATATTAATAATGTTTCTTTTTCTATTCCCAAAGGGAAATACTGTGGAGGGTTAATTGGTGCATGTAAATATACTTACCTTTTAAATTGTAACGTACAAACATCTTTGTTGTTTGATTATATAAAAATATTTGTTTTTGGGGGAATTGCAGGAAAAGTAGATACTTCAATTATTGAAAATTGTTCTTTTTCAGGAAAAATTCAAGGAGATAGTGCAAGTTACTTAAGTGGTATCGCTTGTTTTGTTAAGAATTCCTCTATTTCAAATTGTTATGTTATAGCTGATTTAGAAGGAAGTTCTGTCGGTGGAATAACACAAATATCCCAAGGCGGTCATTTATTCAATTGTTTTTTTGCAGGAAATATATATGGAATTAAAAAAGGTTATAGTGCTGGATTAATTGGATATTCTAATGGGTATGATACCATAGAAAATTGTTTTGCGATAACGTCTTTACATTCATGCTTAGAAGAAATTCTGTCTGAATATGGAAACTTTCCTGCAAATCAGCAATATGGAGGTTTGATAGGAGGACAATGGGGTGGAACTTTTATAAATAATTGTTATATTATAGGAGGTATTATTAGCGGGTATTCTGATTTAGGAGGGATATCGGGTATATGCAATGGGCGTATAAATAATTGTTATGCGGCAACCTATACGAATGGAAAAATAGATGTAGGAAGTATGATAGGATTTGATATGGGATTCGGCTCTAATCAATCTTTTATAGATATTTTACTTTCTACTAACGATCCTATTGGATATAAATATTATGAAAATAAAGACCCCAACCAACTATTTACAGAAGAAATGACTTCCGGTGAATCTTTCGGATTGCTTAACAATACGGGAAATTGTCCTTCGCAATGGGTGTATAAAGAAGGTTTATATCCTCAATTGGATGTATTTGCCAATCATCCGGATACTATTTTCAGGCAGGCAAGTTTATTGTCTGTAATTCCAATTTTCCTTGGCGAACAAACCGCCAATCAGATTCGAAATGATTTTAAAGTATCTACCCTTTACGGAGTTAGCTGGACATCGAGTGCAGAGGATATTATTCGGATAGAAGGCGAAAATGCCATCGTAAACCCTATAAATCAAGATACCATGATTGTTTTAACCGTTACATTAAACAATTTGCAAAAGGAATTTTATGTGAAAGTAATAGAAGGGAATGACATAAAAGAAGTTAATACAAATAAAATCAACCTTTATCCCAATCCTTCCAATAATCAATTTACCCTTAATAACGGTCAAGAATTAATAAAAGAAGTAGCTCTCTATGATGTCATGGGCAGAAAAGTACAACATCTTACCGTAAACGCTTTTTCAACAACAGTAAATGTAAGTGATTTACCCAATGGGATTTATGTGGTAAAAATCAATACGGCAAGCAAGGTGATTGTGCGGAAAGTGCAGATAATGAGATAAAAGATTTCGTAAAAGGCTGTTTTCGGACAGCCTTTTTTGTTTTCCGCTTTTTCAAAGCAATATCTTTTTTTATAAATA
>JAAYQB010000139.1 GCA_012519525.1 Bacteroidales bacterium
ATCCCGGGGCTGGAGAAGGTCCCAAGGGTTCGGCTGTTCGCCGATTAAAGTGGCACGCGAGCTGGGTTCAGAACGTCGCGAGACAGTTCGGTCCCTATCTGTTGTGGGCGTTAGAAACTTGCGAGGAGCTGACTCTAGTACGAGAGGACCGAGTTGGACGAACCTCTAGTGTACCTGCTGTGGTGCCAACTGCATCGCAGGGTAGCTATGTTCGGATGAGATAAGTGCTGAAAGCATCTAAGTACGAAGCTCACCTCAAGATGAGGTTTCTTTTAAGGGTCGTTATAGACGATGACGTTGATAGGTTGCAGATGTATAAGTAGAAATACTACAGTTGAGCAATACTAATTACCCGTAAACTTCTATAGTGTCTTGTATTTTATTTTTGTTTTATCTTCGCTATATGTTTAGTAATAAGTTATAAAAAGTAACTTTACGTCTAATCAGGTGATAATGGCGGTGGTGATCACCTCTTCCCATTCCGAACAGAGAAGTTAAGCCCACTAGCGCCGATGGTACTGCTTTAATTGGTGGAAGAGTAGGTAGTTGCCTGTTTTTTTTAACAACCTCTTGTTGCATACAAGGGGTTGTTTTTTGTGTGCTACGCATACCATACATCTATAGGGTGGAAATCCTGAACGTGCCAGCCAATTGGAAACGTTAGTCAAAGACAAGGGTGTTGCTCGTGAGGACAAATCTGAAGGAAGTCGGCGACAAAACTGTGAATGAACGAATAGGAACACAATACAAGTCTTACCTTGTGGGCAAGTGGGCACTAGACTGCGAAGCCCTATAATTGGACGTAAAACAAGGGTAGTAAATTGTGTTACTTATGTGGAAAGATGTATGATTTTATCGTAGGAGGTCTGTATATAAGTTGTTATGAATAAGTCAGCAGATGGCATAGTAGTGAAGAAACTCTTGTAATGAGAGTGGAGCGAAGGGCAGAAACATTAGAGCTGATGAGTTTTTTTTAGAATAGTAAAAGTCAATGTAAAGGGACAGAAAATAACCTTAAAGACAGATGAAGCAAAAGAAAACAGCAGAATGTAATAAACAAGGTAGCCTTTTCGCAACCGAAGTACCCGTATGGTACGAAAAAAGCGGGAAGGTCAGTTCCGTTTGGCTTTCTATATGCGAAGAAGAACGTAATCAGACGAGATGTTTGACTATCTCGTAATTCACTCTAATGTAACCGCCGTACACGTAAGTACATACGGTGGTGTGAGAGGTCGGAAAATAGAATAGGAGAAAAACTTATTTTATTTTCCTCCTACTCGATTGCCCTCATCCGGACGCTGAGGCTTGGTTACTGAGCTTGTCGAAGTAGTCGAAGTACTCGAAGCGTCAGTTCAACAAACCGCTCATTTCTACAGACTCACTGAGCGGATAGAGCACTTTTAATCAAAATGAGATTCATAAATCTCATTAATAAGTGTTTGATATTTTTTCTTCATCGTCTCTCTTTTTAATTTAAACGTTGGTGAAAGTTCTCCCGTTGTGGGCGACCATTCTTCGTGTACAAGACGAAAACGTTTTATTTGCTCGTGCGATGCTAAGGTCTGATTAATAGCGTCTATTTCTTTTTTTAAACGTTGAATTATTTTAGGATTTTCTACTAATTCATCATTATCGCGGTAGTGAAGTTTGTATTTGCTTCCCCAAAAGTGAAGGTAATTGAAATTAGGAGAAATAATAGCCGAAACAAATTTTTGATTTTCTCCTATTATAAACATATTTTCAATAAAAGGGGATTCTTTGAATTTATTTTCTAATAATTGAGGAGCGATATATTCGCCCGACGATAATTTAAAAATATCTTTTTTGCGATCGGTAATGCGTAAAAATCCATCTTTTGTCAATTCTCCCATATCGCCCGTATGGAACCATCCTTCGTCGTCTATTACTCGATGAGTATGTTCAGTATCTTTATAATAACCTTCCATTAGACAAACTCCTTTGGTCAAAATTTCACCGTCGGCAGCTAATTTTACTTCAATTCCATCTACAATTTTTCCAACCGAATCAATCAATACAAGATGTTCGTTGGGTCTGTTGAATGCAATAAAAGGAGAGGTTTCGGTTAATCCATAACCTTCGACTATGCGCATTTTTGCAGCCGTAAAAAGACGAATAATTTTCGGTTGAACTGCCGTTCCTCCCGAAATGATTAACAATTCATTTCCTCCTAATTTAGCTCGCCATTTAGAATAAATAAGTCTATCGGCAATTTTATATTTCAATTTATAGAAAGCTGATTGATTGTTACTATCATATTTTTCGGCAGCATTAAAAGCCCAAAAATAAATTTTCTTTTTAAATCCCTCCAAATCTTTTCCTGCCGAACGAATTTTTTCGAGCAGCATCTCTAAAATATGAGGAACAGCACAAAATCCATTCACATTTCCATCTTTTAAGTCGGCAAAAATCGTATTTAAGTTTTCAACATAATAAATGCTTACCCCTAAATATTGAAAAGCATAATTCATGCTTCGTTCGTAAATATGACAAAGAGGCAAAAAACTCAACATCCGATGTCGGTCGTCTATGATTTGCGTATTTCCGTGAGCCATAGCATTAAACGTAATGGCTCTATGCGAAAGCATTACTCCTTTTGAGTGTCCTGCCGTTCCTGAAGTATAGATTATCGTACAAAGATCTTCGCCTTTGATATTTTTTTTATTTTCCTCAATGATAGAAGAATAGATATTTTTAGTATTCGTTCCAAGAATTTTAATCTCTTCTAAATTTTTTTGACCTTCAATTGTATTAATGGTATAAACAATGGGTTTATATTCCAATTCTTGAATGGCTGGATTGACAATATTAAAAATGGTTTCGTTTTCAATAATAATTAATTTTGCATCGCTATGCTCGATTATACATTTGTAGTCTTCAACACTTAAAGTCGGATAAATAGGAACATGTATTAAATTAGCTAATCCTAATCCCATGTCGATAAAATTCCATTCGGGACGATTGTTTGTAATGGTAATAACTTTATCTTGAGCTTGTAAACCCAAAGCTAAAAATCCATAACTCAATGTATGAGCAGTTTCATAATAATCGTCAACACTTACTTTGAACCAAATTCCGTTTTTTTTCTGAGCTAAAATGTCTTTTTTATGTGCATATTTCTCTTTTAGCTGTTCAAGAAAGTCAAAAGTTCTTGTAATTTCCATCCTTAATGCTATCTTTATTCGTTATTATTTTTATTGAAATTATTTGATAAAGTTTCACTTGTTTTTTTAATTGCCGTATCAATGGTTGATTTTATTTGTATTAACGACAAATTAATATTTTTAAAACTAAAAGCATGTCCTTGATTGTTGGTTTGTTTATGATAAATTTGATTGATAATAGATTGATATTTTTTTGTTAACACACTGCGTTTTAATTTTAATGTCGGCGAAAGTTCTCCCGTTTGTGGTGTCCATTCGTCAGCAACCAAACGAAAAGCTTTTATTTGCTCATGAGGAGCTAAAAGTTTATTATAAGTATCTATTTCTCTTTGTATTCTTTTTTGGGTTGCAGGCAATCCTATAAGGTCTGCATTGTCTTTATAGCGAAGTTTATGTTTAGCTGCCCAAAAGTGTAGATAGTTGAAATTAGGAGAAATAATAGCTGACGTAAACTTTTCGTTTTCACCGATTACCATAAGGTCAACGATGAGGGGAGATTCTTTAAACATATTTTCAATAAGCTGAGGGGCAACATATTTTCCTGCCGAAAGTTTAAAAATTTCCTTTTTACGGTCGGTTATTTTTAAATATTTTCCATCAATAAATCGACCGATATCACCGGTATGAAACCAGCCTTCTTCGTCAATAACTTGCTGAGTATATTCAGGGTCTTTATAATAGCCTAACATTAATGATGGTCCTTTGGTAAGAATTTCTCCATCATCGGCAATTTTAACTTCGACGTTTTCGAGTATGCAACCTACTGTTCCTAATTTTACTTCTTTTCCATTGGGATTATTCACTGATATAACAGGCGATGTTTCCGACAATCCATATCCTTCATATACTTCTAAGCCTGCTGCGTGAAACAAACGAACAATTTTATCTCTTACAGCAGAGCTTCCGCATACAATTGCCATTCTATTGCCTCCTAACTTTTCTCTCCATTTAACATAAACCAATTTATCAAATATTTTTAACCAAAATCGATACCAAGGATTTTTATGTAAGTCGTATCTATGTCCGTGATAAATGGCAAGCGAATAAATAATCTTTTTGATACCTCGTAAATCTTTCCCTGCAGAGATAAATTTATCGTATACCATTTCCAATATGCGTGGAACGGAACAAAATCCATGTGCTTTTACATCAAGAATATCAGCTGCTATTGTAGCTAAACTTTCAGCGTAATAAATACTTACGCCCAAATACTGGTATTCGTAATTCATGCTTCTTTCGTAAATATGGCACAGAGGTAAAAAGCTAACAATTCGATGATTTTGATTCAATGGCTGCACTTTGGCATGAGCCGTAAAATTAGCAATCAAATTGCGATGCGATAACATAACTCCTTTTGCATCTCCCGTCGTACCGGAAGTATAAATAAGAGTCGCTATATCATCGGGAAGTATTGTTTTTTTGATTTCATTGATAACGTCTTCATTCTTTTGACGTGTCGAAATACCGATTTTTAAAACTTCATATAAAGATTTTTCATCGCCAATTTTATCCAAGGCATAAATTTCGGGATGATGAATTAATTTAGCAAATGCAGGTTGCACACGATTATAAATTTGCTGAATACCGATAATGACAAGTTTAGCATCAGAATGATTAATAATGTGTTCGTAATCATTGGGATTAAGCGTCGGATAAATAGGTACGTGTACTACTCCTAACATACTAAGAGCCATATCGATGATATTAAACTCAGGTCTATTATTGGTGATGGTAACTACTTTATCGCCTTTACGAAGCCCAATTTCATGAAACCCATAACTCATTAGTGTTGAATACTTATAGTAATCGTTAGTACTATAAGTTATCCATTCGCCGTCTTTTTTTCCGGCAAGAATATCATTTTTTTGGTAATTTTTTAATAACCAATCTAATAAATCAAATGTTCTTGTAATTTCCATTAAAGAAAGTATTATGTATCAGATTAGCAAAAGTAGAAAAAATAATGAAAGGAAAACGATTTTTTTCATTATTTTTTAAAAAGCTTTAGCATTCAAAGGCTTTCTTTATTTTATCTACATAATCTTCCTTTTCCCATGCAAAAAATGTTACTTTTTTGAAGTATTTTTCTTCTCCATTAACATTTTTCTTAATAACATTTTCATCTTTATAGTAAACTTCGACTTCTTCTTCGAAAGAATCTCGACCGAAATGTCCATAAGAAGCCGTGGGTAAGAAAATAGGATTGGTTAAACCGAAACGTTCTATAATTGCAAAAGGACGCAAGTCAAATAATGCATTTACTTTTTCGGCAATTTCGATATCGGTTATTTTTTTACCGTTTTTATCTTTTAATTTACATGTATTAAATGTATTAACATATAAACCAACAGGTTCTGCAATACCAATAGCATAAGCAATTTGTACTAAAACTTCGTTAGCTACTCCGGCAGCTACTAAATTTTTAGCAATATGGCGTGCAGCATAGGCTGCCGAACGATCGACTTTCGATGAATCTTTTCCCGAAAAAGCACCTCCGCCATGAGCTCCTTTACCGCCATAAGTGTCTACGATTATTTTTCTTCCGGTTAAACCCGTATCTCCATGAGGTCCGCCTATCACAAATTTTCCTGTAGGATTTACATATAATTTAACATCATTGGTAAATAATTTTCGAATATGTGCCGGATATGTTTTTTTAACACGAGGAATTAAGATTTTTTCTATATCGGTTTTAATGGTTTGCAGCATTTTTTCTTCCGCATTTTTTTGTGATGCTTTGCTATTATCTTTTGCTTTTATAAAATCATCGTGTTGTGTAGATATAACAATTGTATTAATTTTAACCGGCTTTCCTTTTTCATTGTATTCAATGGTAACTTGCGATTTAGAATCAGGACGCAAGTATTTCATTTTTTTACCTTCTTTACGTATATTTGCCAATTCTTGCATAAAAACATGAGCCAATTCTATGGGCAAAGGCATTAGGTTATCCATTTCTTTTACGGCATAGCCAAACATCATCCCTTGATCTCCGGCACCTTGATTTTCTTTTTCTTTACGTTCAACACCTTGATTTATGTCCGGCGATTGTTTGTGAATAGCCGATATGACACCGCAAGAATTACTTTCAAACATATATTCTCCTTTGGTATATCCGATTTGCCGAATAACATCTCTTGCTACTTTTTGAATATCAACGTATCCTTTTGTTTTAACTTCTCCGGCACAAACAACTAAGCCTGTTGTTACTAATGTTTCACATGCTACTTTAGCATTAGGGTCGCGACGTAAAAATTCATCTAATAATGCATCTGATATTTGGTCTGATACTTTGTCCGGATGTCCTTCCGAAACAGATTCGGATGTAAATAAATAAGCCATTTCTTTTATTATTTAAAAAATTAATATTTTAATAAACTAATGAAAAAATGAATAGGAAATAATTGAAAGGGAATGTTTTGGTTTAGCATTTTTTATGGTTGCAATCAAATCAAATCTATCCATATTTTCAACTGCAAAAATAGTCTTTTTTGTAATAGGAATGTCATTTTTTTTTAATTTTAATTA
>JAAYQB010000140.1 GCA_012519525.1 Bacteroidales bacterium
AATTTAGGAACAAATTGTTGTTTTATTGAACACAAAAAGTGTTAAAAATAGGTACATATTAGAAGGAATATATCATATATATTATTTACTTTTGTAACAAGGTTTAATTATTAACATTAAAATTTTTATAGTATGAAGAAATTTTTATTTGCAGGATTTATTGGTTTATTGTTTGCATTCGCATCTTGCGGATTCGAAAGCGGTAGTATTTACGGTAATGTAACATTGGATAATGAAGCGGTTGAAGGCGCAACGGTTAAACTTTATTATGAAGAAGGAACATCTATTTTACAAACGGAAGTTACCGGTGCGGACGGCTATTACGAATTTTCAGGTTTAGAAGCAGATATGACCTATGATGTTATTGCTTACTACGATAGTGATAGTTATCAAGCGTTTGAAAGAGTAACAGTATCAATGGGTGAAGAAAAAGAAGTGAATTTAGCACTGACAAAAATGAGATAATTAAATTTTTAGTTTAATTAGGATAATTACGTTTAAGAAAAGCTCCTCTGTTAAAGGGGAGTTTTTTTTGTTAGAACATTGCAATATACCCAAAACTGATTGTGCCGGTTTTCAGTTGTATAGGATTGTCCATTTGTTTTCCTAAAGCATAACTTAAACTGAAGATTCCGGCTTTGGTGTCAAAATTAATTCCCGCTCCGAATCCAAAAGGAAAATCGTGTAAATAAGATTGTTCTAACTTTTGTTCATACCATCCTGCATCAAAAAAAGCATTTAAGAAAGAATTTTTAGAAAAAAGGAAGCGAATTTCGGTGTTGACAATCGCATAAGAAGAGGCGTACATGGATTGTTCTATAAATCCACGCAGTGTTTTCATTCCGCCTAAACGATACAATTCGTTTTCAAACAAATTCTTGCTGTACATACCTGCTCCTTGTAAACGAATAAGCCATGTCCATTTCTTTTTGATAGGAATATAACAGCTAAAATCAATTTGACTTGCTAAGCGTAAGCTACTTAAATCAATACTGTCATAAAGGGCAGTCGGGATAAAATTATTCTTAATAATAGTGCGTTTGCCTATAGCTGCGGCTGTTGAAAAAGAAAATCCTTTACGAGGATTGAATACATAATCCAATCGTTGATAATGTATTTTTACTCCATATAAATGTGATTTATAATCAATGTTTTCGGGCAATGTTAAGTTGTCGGCTAAATGCTTGGCAGCTATTAATCGAGAACTATTGTAGTGATAATAAAACTTTAAATAATTATTTCCTTTAAAAAAATACTGTATTCCCGGCAGAAAGTTGATATTGAGATAGGAAGTGTCTTTTTTTAATAAATGAAAATCAACATCTAAACCGAAAGGCGAGCCGAAAAGAAAAGGAAAAGAAAATTCCATATCAAGATTTTGAGATAATTTATTGGGATTTTTCCATTGCAAGGCAATGCGTTCGCCAAGCGTCATAATGTTGTTTAACAGCAAGTTGATATTCCCTGTAATCAATGTTTTACCCGATTGATTGTTTTCCGGAACGATTCCTATATATCCGTCAAATTGATTGATTTTACGTTTATTTAAATAGAGATACAATACGGCTTCTTTTTCTCCAAACGAAACACTTGCAGGTTGTAGCTCTTCGACAAAAGTAAGAGATTGTATTTTATCGGGTAATTGCTTGACGGTAGATTCTTTGTATATTTTACCGGGTTTTATATTGAAATAACCGTAGAGAAAACTTTTGGAAATTTTAGCATTGCCTTTTACAATAATACTATCCCATAAGATACGATTGTTTTTTTCTATTATTAGAACGGCATTGGTGCGAGAAGAGTCTTTCTCAAAATGAGAAATACCGGCGGTGGCAAATGGGAATCCATTGTTTTCTAAATGCTTCACAATTTTTTCGGCATAGTTTACCACATCTTCCAAACCGAATGGCGATGCGGGTTTTTTGATGGTTTTAACGATGTTTTCTTCCAAACCTTCTACTTTTATATCGTTAATAATCAAAGGCTCGCCAAAAAACAAATGAGCAGTTAGCGTGAATGAATCTTGAACGATAGTGTCAATAGAAAAGGCGGAATAATAATTTCGCTGAAAAAGACGGTATATTTTATTTAATTCTTTTTCAATAGCATTGGTAGAAGGATAGCTTTTTTTGATTTTTACTTTTTGTAATAATTCCTTTGTCTCAACAGAGGCTTGCTCATAGTGTAGCAATAGTTTATATTGTGAAAAACAAGAAATGGAATACAGTGATAGTAAAAAGAAAAGAAAACTTTTTTTCATTCTATAGCATGCAAATAATGTCTATGTATAACGTTCTTTTTTAATAAATGTTATTTACTACCGATTGACAAAAAAAGATAAAAAGAAGTTGTTTGATATTACTTTCTATTTCCATTATTTATTAAAAAAAATTATTCTAAAGGATCATTGCTATATATCATAATTAAATACCATTTTCCTTTGATACGTTTAAAATAATATCTAAGATCCATATCTGTAAATCCTACCCACCTAAACACCATTTCTCCCGTATCTCTGAACTTACAATCAAAATTGTCATATAGCATAGGATACGCTTCTCCACATCTAATAAAACCATAATGCAGGTTGTTAAATCTATATTTATCTATAGTGATGTATAGTGTATCTTCTTTTTCTTCATCAAAACTTTCGTTAAAACTCCAAGTAATGTATGGTAAAGGGAAAACGACCCTGCTTATTTGAAAGAGAGAGTCGGTTGCAAAGTCATCAATAAAATCTGTAAATTGTTCGTTTTGAGATTTTACAACAAAACAACTACTAAAAATAGTAAATAAAATAATTATTTTAATCTGATTTTTTATATCATTCATGTTATTACTTTTTTCATTCTATAGCATGCAAATAATGTCTATGTATAACGTTCTTTTTTAATAAATGTTATTTATTCCCGATTGACAAAAAAAAGATAAAAAGATAAAAGGGAATTGACCGAAGTCTTTTCCTTAGAGTATTGTAATGAAAATGTATAACTTGCTAACTACTCAATTTTCCTTTTGTAATTAGAATTTTTGCGAAGTTTTCTATTGGTCACATGGATTAATATCCAAATATAATTCTGCTCCTTCAGGCACTTCAAAACCAGATTTTAATTCTATAAAATCTGTTGCACGTAAAGAAACATTTTCTAATGAATCTAATGAAGATATACCACTTAACGTAATTGACTTTTTTACGGCATAATTATAATGAGGTTCATTATAATTAGTTATTTCATTAATAACAGTTTGGCAATCGTATTTTAATTGGTAAACACCGATTTTGTCAACATACATGAAATTTGGAAAGATAGTGGTGGAATTTACAGAATTATCTCCTCCAATTGCTATGTCACTGTTAATAAAAATTTGCATCGGATTTTGGATGCCAATAGTATCCATGTTATTAGTTATTTGTCTAACCGCTTTTCTGTCTACGTACCATGTGATTTTATCACTATTCCATTCTACGGCATACCAGTGATAGCCAGTGGAATAATTGCAAGGATGCATCATCCTTCCCAATTCTTCTGCGTAATCTGTTCTACATCTATAGCTACACCATGCATTGCTTTCAACATAGTTGGGTCTGGACCCCATAGCTTCAAAAATATCTATTTCATTGTCCCAACAATTATTAGTTGCCCAATCTTCTTCGCCAAACCATAGCCAAAAAGCAGGAAAGTGTCCGGAACTTGCAGGCAATTGGGCGTAAATTTCAAAATAACCATAGCCGTATCTATTATTAGACGCTATACCACCCGTAGTATAAGCATGATAACCGCCATATTTACATTGAGGAACACATGGAGGAGATTGCTGTTTTTGTGTTCGTACTACAAGTTTTCCATTCTCATAATATATATTATCATAAGTTTTAAAAGCTGCGCCTTCACTTGATGTTCCTGCTTCATGAGCACCGTATAGTTTATACCATAGGCTTGTATTAAAACTATCACAGCTATCAATAAAAACGACTTCCCAATTTTTATCCTGTGGTGGATTTTGTCCCCGTGTAGGGAAAAACAATCCTATTAAAATAATTATTATAAATCTTTGTTTCATCTTTGTTAATTTTAAAGTTTTTTACCATTATAACTAATATGTATGGTAGCAATTTGTGATCTTGTTTCATATTCTATATTAATCCCGTTTTTATTAAAATAACCATTAATATAGGGAGTACTGCCACTGTTACCTTCAATAAGTCTTGTAAAATTTCCATTAGTATTTACTATTACATTGTGTCGTACACCATGAGAGTAACGACCCAAATCTCTTTCTTCAATATGAAGTATGGAATCATCTATTGCTACCACATCAACTATAGCTTTATGGGATGTATCATAGGAATAAGTTTCACCCGTCGTGGGGTTCCAGCAAGATGTATTATAACTCTTTTCACATTCATAAACTCCTTCCCACTTCTTCATTGCAATTTTACGGCAAGAGACTCCTATCATTCCAAGAACTACTACCAATAGTAGCAAGAATAGTATTTTTTGATGTTTACATCTAATATTTGTTTTCATATTATTTTGAATTAAATTGTTATTTATTTGTTGTTTACGTGGAATAGCTCACTTAGTTTTAGCGTTTGTTATGCGGTGGCTTTTTTAGTCAAAGCTCCATCCTTTGTCAATTTCAACCACTACGTTATTAGTGTTAAAAGTTACAGTTGAACGATACCAAGCACAGTCATCATAATCTTGTCGTTCGTGTTCTTTTGCTTTACCGAGTAGTTTCCCATCAGCAGTGTAGTAATAGTTCATATGAGTTGTATTATTGGATTCCGGTGATTTATACAGTGGTGCACCAATTATCATTTTTACTTCATCAAATGTCATCCCGGATTTTATGAGATTAAATTTTTCAGGAGTGTAATCCTCTGCGAAATAAGTATCTATATAAGGATCAAGTAAATGTTTTCCTTCACTTAAAGTGATTTTACCTATTAAAAATGTTAATATCAATAGAATTGAAACCAATAACACTGATAATATTTTTAAAAATGTTCTTTTCATAATAGCGATAAAGTTTGATAAAAGTATCCTATGATATAAACAACTCCTGTCAAAAAGAAAGCAGGTCTGACACACTTTTTAAAATTATTTTTGAATTTACCATCATAAAATAATGAAATTGAAAACATTAATAAAATTGAAATGACAATAAATAAAAGTAATAACCACAATGCATTTAAATTAATTAAACGCTTTGAAAGTGAATAATTTGCTAACACAACAGAACCCAATAATGGTAAATAGGAAAGTGTTATTTTCAATATTTTCATCTGATTCTTAATTAGTTGTCTTATGTTTAAAGTTGCCGCATAACTAATATGTATAATAACAACGTGTGATTTTGTTATATGTTTTATGTTTTTTTTACAAAAGTATACATTTATTTATTATCTTTCTTATTTTTCTTAATTTTTTTCTTTTCCTTTCCAAAAAAACAACAAAAAGCCAAGATTTTTAGTGCTTAATAAAGGATATGACAATTATAAATTTGGGAAATTATGTTTAGCTTATTGAAATAAAACGAAATTCGTTTTTAATAGCAGGGAATAGTATTAATAAATAATGTATTTTTGCAAAAATATAAATAGAGCAATTAGCAATGTTTTGCCCCTATAGTTCAACGGATAGAACGAAAGTTTCCTAAACTTTAAATCCAAGTTCGATTCTTGGTGGGGGTACAATTTAATGTTTGTGTATCATGGGTGTATTTTCATTTTTTAATAAAGAAAAAAAGCAAGAGTTAGATAAAGGAGTTGAAAAAACAAAAGAGGCGTTTTTTTTACGTTTATCAAGAGTCATTGCAGGAAAAACGGTTGTTAACGACGAAGTGCTTGATTCATTGGAAGAGATGCTCGTTTCTTCCGATGTCGGAGTAGATACGACTTTACGTATCATAGAACGGATAGAAAACAGAGTGAAAAAAGATAAATATCTTGGCACTAAAGAGTTAAATCGTATTTTAAAAGAAGAAATCATGTCGTTATTGACCGAGTCGGATGTTGATTTAAGCAATCCGTTCGTATTGAGCGATAGCATTCGACGACCTTATGTTATCATGGTAGTAGGAGTGAATGGCGTTGGAAAAACGACAACGATAGGAAAATTAGCTTATCAGTTTAAGCAGCAGTCTTATAATGTGGTTTTAGGTGCTGCCGATACTTTTCGTGCAGCCGCTGTCGACCAGTTGAGTATTTGGGCTGAACGAGTGGGAGTCGGCATTGTTAAACAAGCGATGGGTTCCGACCCCGCTTCTGTAGCTTACGATACCTTGAAGTCGGCAATTGCTAAAGAAGCCGATGTGGTTATTATTGACACAGCCGGACGTTTGCATAATCGTGTCAATTTAATGAATGAATTGACAAAAATAAAAAATGTAATGAAAAAACTATTGCCCGAAGCACCTCATGAAATATTGCTTGTTTTAGATGCATCAACGGGTCAAAATGCTATTGAGCAAGCCAAACAATTTGTGGCTGCAACGGAAGTGAATAGTTTGGCATTGACAAAATTAGACGGAACGGCAAAAGGAGGAGTAATTTTAGGAATATCCGATCAATTTAAAATTCCTGTAAAATACATAGGCATAGGCGAAAAACCTAACGACATACAAGCCTTTGATAAAGTGGCTTTTATTAATTCTATTTTTGGAGAATAGCGTCAATATGAAAATAACGATAGATAAAAACTCAGGTTTTTGTTTTGGAGTTGTAAGAGCCATTGAAGTGGCGGAACAAAATTTACAGAAAGACAATCAATTGTATTGTTTGGGCGATATTGTCCATAACAATGAAGAAGTAAGTCGCTTACACAATATGGGTTTGAAAATTGTATCGCACCGAGAGTTTGCTCAATTGCATAATGTGAAAGTATTGATACGTGCGCATGGAGAACCGCCCGAAACCTATCGTATTGCAAAAGAAAATAATATCGAACTGATAGATGCAACATGTATCGTAGTGCTTAAACTGCAAGAAGATATAAAGAAAAACAATGAAGACGGCAATTTTAGGGAAGGACAAATTCTTATTTTTGGTAAAGCAGGACATGCCGAAGTAATCGGATTATTAGGACAAACCAATGGCAAAGGAATTGTGATATCGTCTGTTAATGATATTGATGTCATAGACTATACTAAACCTGCTAAACTGTATTCGCAAACAACACAGAGCTTGGAAGAATATCAAACGATTATTGAAACCGTTCGTAGAAGATACGATGAAAAAGGAAACGGACATTTGTTTCAGTCTTACGATACGATATGTCGTCGAGTTGCTAATCGTGCGAAGCAAGTACAAAAATTTGCTGCTCAATACGATAAGATTATTTTTGTGTCGGGAGAAAAAAGTTCCAACGGATTGTATTTGTTCGATGTGTGCAAAAAGGAAAATCCGCAATCTTATTTTGTTTATCGTTCGGAACAATTGGAAGAAATTCCGTTTAAAAAAGACGATAATATCGGTATTTGCGGAGCAACTTCTACGCCCATGTGGTTGATGGAGTCTATTGCCGAAAAAATAAAAAAAATAATAACATGAAGGATTTCAACCGAAATACTTTTAATTTCAATACACGATAAATAGGATAAGATGCGTTTGTTTAACAAAGGAATTATAAATAATTGATATGATTACAACCGAATATTCGTTATGGTTTGTCCCTTTGTGCGTGCTAATCGGCATTGCTTATGCTTTTATTTTATATTATAAAAACAACAAACCGGAATTGCCTTTGTGGGTAAAACGGATTTCATTGGTAACAAGAGCAATAGTAGTAGCGGTTTTAAGTTTTTTACTTTTAAATCCTTTGATAATGTCAATGCGAAAAGAAAAAGAAAAACCTCTTATCGTTTTTGCTGTCGACAATTCGGAATCAATTCTTTATGTAAAAGATTCCGTTTACTATAAAAACACCTTTCAACAACAATTGCAAGAAAGTATTGACAGACTTAGCAAAACATACCGAGTAGAAACCATGCTCATGGGCGATACCTTAAGATATGGAAATCAGTTGGATTTTAAAGATAAGGAAAGCAATCTGTCCGATGTTTTTCAATTTATACAATCGAACTATATTAATCAAAACTTAGGGGCGATTGTTCTTGCTTCAGATGGAATATTTAATACGGGAAAAAATCCTTTTTATGTTGCTAACGAACTGTCTTGTCCTATTTATACCATTGCTATGGGCGATACGACGGTGCGGAAAGATGCGTTGATAGCAAAAGTCAATTATAATAAAACGGTTTTTAAAAATAATTTTTTCCCTTTAGAAATATTGGTTCAAGCCAATAAATTGATTAATAAAAAGACAAAACTCATTGTTTCGCAGAAGGAAAATGTGGTTTTTGAGAAAAACATAACAATACCGACCAATGCTTTTTCGGAGTGGGTACGATTGAATTTAGAAGCAAAAGAATCGGGCGTTCATTCTTATAAAATCGAATTATTGCCTATAGAGGAAGAGGTTACTATAGAAAACAATACGACGGAAGTATTCATAGAAACAATAGATGAACGCAAGAAAATAGCGATTATTTATAGTGTTCCTCATCCCGATGTGAGTGCTGTCGTACAATCGTTGAAATACAATAATAATTACCAAGTAGAAACATTTGCGATAGATAAATTTAATCAAGCGGTCAACAATTACGATGTGCTTATTTTACATCAATTGCCCTCGCGTATTCATCCGGCAAAACAATTGTTGGAATCCGTAAAAAAAGTCGGCGTGTCAACATTTTATATATTTGGCAAACAAACCAATTACGCCTATGTTAATGGTTTAAATTTGGGAATGCAGCTGCAATTGTCAAGAGAATTGTTCAATGAAGCCTATCCCTTGTACAATCAGAATTTCACTACATTTACGACTTCTAATACTATGCACGATTTTATAAGAGAAATGCCGCCCGTACCCGTTCCTTTTGCCAACTATAAATTATCGCCTTCGGTCAATGTGTTGTTTTATCAAATCATAGGAAGTGTACAAACGACTTATCCGCTTATGTTTTATAATCAAACGGAAAATCAAAAAACGGCTGTGTTTTTAGGCGAAGGTTTGTGGCGATGGAGAAATTATAATTATATGTTGGAGCAGAACCACGAAGTTTTTAATGAAATAATAACGAAAACGATACAGTTTTTATCCATAAAAGAAGATAAAAGTCTTTTCCGCGTAACAACCAATGCTTTTTTTAACGAAAACGAAGCTGTTATTTTTAATGCCGAATTGTATAATCAAAACTATGAATTGGTAAACGAGCCAACCGTTAATTTGCAAATTAAAAATAAAGAAAATTCATTTGTATATTCATTTTCGCGGACGTTTTCGGCTTATCATTTAGATGCCGGACGACTTCCCATAGGAAATTATCAATGGTTGGCAACCGTTGAGTATGGCGGACAAAAACACAGTAAGTCAGGATACTTCAGTGTGAAAAAAATCAATGTTGAAACGGCTAATCTTGTTGCCGACCATCAGTTGTTGAAAAATATTGCCAACATCAATCATGGGAAAATGTATACGCCTTATCAATTGGAAGAAATAGAAAAAGACATCAAAAACAACAAAGAAATAGTGAGCATTGTGCGTTATGCAAAAAAACACAATTCTTTGTTAAATAGCGTTTTATTGCTTACAACTTTGTTGTTGCTACTCGGAGTAGAGTGGTTTTTTAGAAAGTGGAGCGGAGGTTATTAAAAAAAATTTTGTTAAGTAATAGTATTTTTTTGTTAAATATGATAGTAAAATTTGTATTTTTGTATCATCGAAAAATAATAAAAAATCAATTGTAATGCATATAACAGTAGCAGGAAATATAGGTTCGGGAAAAACGACATTAACAAAATTATTAGCAAAACATTTCAATTGGATAGCACAATACGAAGATGTGGCTACCAATCCGTATTTGGCAAGTTTTTATGAGGACATGCAACGTTGGTCTTTCAATTTGCAAGTGTTTTTTCTTAATACTCGTTTTCGGCATATTATAAAAATAAGGAAAAGAAAGGGAAAAACAGTTATTCAAGATCGCAGCATATACGAAGATGCTTATATTTTTGCCCCCAATCTTCACGATATGGGTTTGATGTCGAATCGTGATTACGAGAATTATATTTCTCTGTTCAAACTTATTAACTCTTTAATACAAGCCCCCGACCTTTTAATTTATTTAAAAGCAAGTGTCCCTACTTTGGTTGCTCAAATACAAAAAAGAGGACGTCCTTACGAAGATATGATACGTTTGGATTATCTTAAAAATCTTAACGACCGCTACAACCAATGGGCGGAAAATTATAAAGGAAATATATTGATAATAGATGTAGATAAACTTAATTTCTCTGAAAACAAAGATGATTTGGGTGTTATAATAGATAAAGTCAATGCTAAATTATTTGGCTTATTTAATAATAATGAAGAAGAAAAAACAGCTGTTAAACAAAAACGAAAATAATGAAATACTTGGCTATCATTCCGGCACGCTATCAGTCTACTCGTTTTCCGGGCAAACCGCTTCATCTTATCGGAGGAAAACCGGTAATACAACGTGTGTATGAGCAAGTTGCGAAAGTAAGTGTATTTTCCGACATATTAGTGGCTACCGATGATGAGCGTATTTATCGTTGTGTTGACGGATTTGGCGGAAAAGCTGTTATGACTTCGCATTCTCATCGTTCAGGGACGGATAGGTGTGCCGAAGCTTATGCCTGTTTTCTCGATAAATATCCGATAAACGAAACGGTTGTCGTGAATATTCAAGGCGATGAACCTTTTATTCAACCTCAACAAATAGAAGAGCTGTTGTCCGTTTTCAACGATTCGACGGTAGAAATAGCAACACTTGTGCATACAATACAAGATGTCAATTTGTTGTCGAATCCGAATGTAGTGAAAGTAGTATTGTCGGTAACGGGAAAAGCTATGTATTTCAGTCGTTTGCCTATTCCTTATTCTTCGAATTTGGTGGAATCGCAGCATGGTTTTTACCAACATATAGGATTATATGCTTATAAAGGGAATGTACTTTTATCAATTGTAAAATTACCGCCTTCTTCATTGGAAATAACGGAAAATTTAGAGCAATTGCGATGGTTGGAAAACGATTATTCTATCAAAGCCTGCATTAGCGCTTATGCATCTACAATAGCTATCGATACCATTGAAGACGCAGAAAAAGCAAAAGAATATCTTAAACAATTAAATCATAAACAACAATGAATTCGATAATCAAAACTTATTTAATTAAAAACAAAAAACTGACAATAGAAGGATTGGGTGTTTTTGAAGTTACGTATAAATCTGCGGAAATACATCCTATATTGCATACGTTTACGGCTCCGGGCGAGTATGTTGTTTTTAAAAAAGACGAAAAAGTATCTTCTGACGATTTTATTGATTTTGTAGCCGATATGAGCAAGATAACAAAAGAAGAGGCAAAAGATAAAATTAATAAATGGGTAGCCCAGTTAAAAGAGTCGTTGAAAAATGAAAAAACCTATCAATTAGGAAGTTTGGGAAGTTTTGCTTTCGATGCCGTCGGGAATTTAATTTTCAACCCTAATTTAGATTACGACTTATCGCCGTCTTCTTACGGATTGGAAAATTTCACATTTACCCCTGATTCCGTTAATGAAAAAGCAAAAGAAGATGCCGCAGCTGTAAATACGCAACAAACCGTTCCTTATAAAAGGAAGAGAAATAGTGTTTTTTATTCTTTTATAATTGTTTTACTATTGTTGGTTGTGGCACTTGGGGTGTATATAGTTTTATATCCTAATGATTTTGTAGAAGTAAAAGATAAAATGATAGCCAAAATAAGCCTATGGTTTTCGACTTCCGACAAAGAGCAAATTGCGACAATAAGCGAAGAGGATACGATTACGGAAGAAACAACGATAACGACGGAAGCTACTACTGCTGTTATTTCCGATACAATGGTTTATACGGAAAGCATTTCACCGATAGATAGCGAACCTGAAATAACGGAAGAAGTTGTAAAACAAGGGAATATTTATATTGTTATAGGCAGTTTTAAGGAAGAAAAAAATGCAAACGTATTTTTACAACAAAAGAAAGAAACGTATAGTAATGTCGTGTCATTAGGTCAAGGGAAAACATCTAATTTGTGGTTGGTAGGATTAGGACCTTATGAGAAGATGGGTGAAGCACAGCAATTTTTGAAAGAAAACAATGTAAATGGGTGGATATTAAAGAAATAAAATGTTTTGCAAAAGATGAGTAACATCATAACACTTACGACCGATTGGGGAATAACAGCCAATTATGCTGCTATTTTCAAGGCTCATTTATTAAAAGAAGCACCTTCTGCAACTATCGTTGATATTTCTCATGAAGTAGAGGCTTTTAATATTGAGATGGGCGTTTATTTGTTAGCGGCTACTTATCCGTTCTTTGCTAAAGAAACAGTACATATTTTTGGTGTTGATTTTTTATCTGACAATCAATTAGCGTCGGTACGTTCTTCGCCAAGTCTTGAAAGAGAACATATTCCTCTTAATCATTATCTTGCTGTTAAATACAAAGGACATTATTTTCTTGCTCGTAACAATGGTTTTTTCTCGCTTTTGTGCGAAGACTTATCGGAAATAGAAGAAATGGTACAGTTGAAAAAAGATGAAAATCTGTCGGATATCAAAACATTCGATCTTATTCCTTTTTTACTGAAACCTGCCGTTGCTTTATCAAAGGGGATTTCATTAAAGAAAATCGGTGAATTGTATGATGTGGAAAAAATAGAAATAGTGAAACCCCAAAAGCCGTTGATTAAAAAATCGGAAGAAAGAGGCGATACGATTGAATTTGGCGTAAAATATATTGATAATTATGGTAATATAGTTACCGATTTACATAAAGACACATTCGATAAAATAGCGCAAGGAAGAAAGAAAATGTGGATTTATTATAGAGGTATGGGAAATAATATGAAAATTCAATTGGTAGATACCTATAACAATGTGTATACCTATTCACGTGTTTTTGCTCTTTTTAATACATCGGGATATTTGGAAATAGTTGCCAATTATTCTAAACTTTCCGGTGTCTTTTTGAATAACAGTCGTGATTACGACCGACGATTTATTTTAGGATTTGAAGATAATAATGAAAAATAAAAAAATAACAAAATAACAATATGATGATAGATAAAACTAAGTTAAAGGATTTGTTTCTGAAATACATAGCGATAGATACGCAATCAAATCCCGATTCAAGTACTTACCCAAGTACCGAAAAACAAAAACATTTTGCTTTGAAGTTGGTAGAAGAGTTAAAAGCAATGGGAATAAGCAATGCAGTAATGGACGAATACGGTTATGTAATGGCAAGCATACCGGCTAATACAACCAAACCGATTCCTACGGTTGGTTTCATTGCCCATGTTGATACGGCACCGGATGCGGACGGAGCTTGTTTGAACCCGCAAATCATTGAAAATTATGACGGGAAAGACATCGCTTTAGATGCTTCAAAAAATATCTGGTTACGTCCCGGCGATTTTCCTGAATTATTGGATTATAAAGGCAAAACAATTATTTGTACCGATGGCTCAACTTTGTTGGGAGCTGACGATAAAGCAGGCATAGCCGAGATAATGACAGCGATGCAGTATATTATGCAACATCCTGAAATAGAGCATGGAAAAATAGCGATAGGATTTACACCCGACGAAGAAATAGGGTGCGGAGTCAATTATTTTAATGTTGAAAAATTCGGTGCCGATTATGCCTATACCATTGATGGCGGAAGGATAGGAGAGTTGGAATACGAAAATTTTAATGGTGCCGAAGCTAAAATAAGCATACATGGAAGAAATTTACATCCGGGATATTCTAAAAATAAAATGATTAATTCGCAATTGATAGCTATGGAACTTCATTCTTTGCTTCCTTGCGGACAAAGACCTGAGTTAACGGAAGGTTACGAAGGTTTTTTCTTATTGATGAAATCCACGGGAACAATTGAAGAAACCGATATGATATACATTATTAGAGACCATGACAGAGGAAAATTTGAAGAGAAAAAACAACTCATCAATGGTATTTGTCGGTTTTTAAACGAAAAATATGGAGAAAATACGGTCGTGTGTACGCTTAAAGACCAATATTATAACATGAGAGAAAAAGTTGAAGATGTCATGTTTATTGTCGATATAGCTAAAAAAGCGATGTTGGCTTCCGGCGTCGAACCTTTAATCGTTCCCATTCGTGGCGGAACCGACGGAGCAAGACTGTCTTATATGGGCTTACCTTGTCCTAATATTTTTGCAGGAGGACATAATTTTCACGGAAAACACGAATATGTTGTTTTAGAATCAATGGTTAAAGCTACAGAAGTGATAGTCAATATAGTGAAAGAGTATGCGCTTATAAAAAAATAAAATCAATTGATATTTATAGCTTTATATAGAAAAATTTAATATCTTTGCTTTTGATTTAATTTTAAATCAAAAAGTGGATTACTTGTAGTAATATTTTGATAATTTGTTTGATGATATAAAAAGAAATGAAATGAAAAAAGTATGTATTTTAGGAGCCGGAATGGTATCCATGCCGATTATTCGATTTTTAGTAGAGAAAAAATACGAACTTTCTATTGCCAGCAACGATTTGTCGAGAGTAGAAAAAGAAGCTCGTAACTATCCCAATGCACATTTAATAATGTTCGATATCAATGATGATGAACATCTGACAAAATTAGTCAAAGAAAATGACATCGTTGTCAGTTTGTTACCTTATGCATTTCATCCTATTGTAGCCAAAAAGTGCATTGCTTATAAAAAGAATATGCTGACAGCTTCTTATATTAGCCCCGACATGCAGGCTTTGGACAAAGAAGCAAAAGAAAGTGGAATATTAATTTTAAATGAATTAGGTTTAGACCCCGGTATCGACCACATGTCGGCAATGCGAATCATTGACCATATTCATGCAAAAGGCGGTAAAGTAGAAGAGTTTTATTCATTATGCGGAGCATTAATAGCCCCCGAAAGTTCACATGATAATCCATTGAGATACAAATTTTCGTGGAGTCCAAAGGGAGTAGTGTTGGCATCGAATAATAGTGCCGTTTATAAAAAACAAGGCAAAATAATAACTACACCTACCGAAAATCTTTTTAAAGATATTTTTACCGTTGATTTTCCGGGATTGGAAACTTTAGATGTGTATCCTAACCGTGATTCATTGTCATACATTGATATTTATGGTATTCCTGAAGCGAAAACCATATATAGAGGAACATTAAGGTACAAAGGATGGTGTGAAAGTCTTGACGCTTTGAAGCAATTAAACTTAACGCTTCCCACCAAAGAAGACATGACGGGATTAACGTATCGTCAATACCTTGCCTCTAAAATAAAAGCTTCGGAAACGGAAGATATAAAACAAAAATTAGCTCATTATCTTCGTTTAAGTCCTGATTCGGTGGCTGTAAAAGCGATAGAATTTTTAGGGTTTTTATCCGACAAACCGATGAATCGCACATTCGATTCGGCTTATGAAATCACATCCGATGCTATGATAGAACGTATGATGCAAGCACCGCACGAAAGAGATATTACGGTAATGCAACATAATTTTATAGCAACATATCCCGATGAAAAATCGGAAATGATAGAATCTCGTTTATTGGATTACGGTATTCCTAATGGCGACACTTCAATAGCCAGAACGGTATCCTATCCTTTGGCAATCGGAGTAGAGATGTTGGCAAATAATCAATTGAAACTAAAAGGAGTGTATCGTCCAACTCTTCCTGAAATCTATAATACAATATTAGACAATTTGTGTGCGTTAGGTATCAAAATGGAAGAAAGCTTCGGTTTGGACGTAAAAAATATGATTGATAGATAAAAGTTTTTTAATAAAACTATGATAATATGTTATCGCAAAAACAAGAGTTAAAATTAACCCAAAAGCTGTCGCCAAGGCAGATTTTGTTAATGAAACTGTTGCAGATACCGACGGTTTCGTTGGAGCAGCGAATAAAACAAGAATTGGAAGACAACCCGGCATTGGAAATTGAGGAAATGGAGGATACGTCTTTCCAAGAAGAAAGTGATAACAGTGATGAATATGCCGATGATAGTTTAACAGGCGAAGAAGATGCACTCTATGATGCAGTACGTGATTTAGATGAATATTTTTATGAAGACGATGACATACAGCCTTATAGGGGAAATGTAGGGAAAAGCGATGATGACGATAACATGAAAGAAATACCCTATGCTTTTGGGGAAAGTTTTCAAGAAAATTTGCGGTATCAATTAGGGATGTATCATTTGCCTGCCGAAGATTTGAAAATTGCAGAATACATTTTAGGAAACATTGACGAATCGGGCTATTTGCAACGTACGGCTAAAGAGATGGTTAACGACTTGCTTTTCAATCTGCAAATAGTAACGACGCAAGAAAAAGTACAAAGCATTATTAATAATGTCATTCACTCTTTAGACCCGGCTGGGGTAGGTGCATTGAATTTGCAAGAGTGTCTTCTGTTACAATTAAAACGGATGAAAGAGACAAAGGAAGTCGTACTTGCGAAAAAAATAATTAAAAATTATTTTAACGAATTTAAGAAAAAACATTATGAGAAAATCATACAACGTTTGAAAGTAACGCAAGAAGAATTAGATGCAGCACTATCGCTTTTATTGAAATTAGACCCTAAACCCGGCGTATCCTCTAATGATATTCAACGCGAAGCTGCTTATATATCGCCTGATTTTATTGTTTATATCAATGAAAAAGACGGTTCGTTAAATTTAACACTTCCCAATTACAATATCCCTGAGTTGAGAGTGAAAAAAGCTTATGCAGGACTGTACAATGAAATAAAAGATAAAAAAACAATGAGTCAAGAAGAAAAGAAAGCGGCTTTAGATTTTGTAAAACAAAAAGTTGTTTCTGCCGAATGGTTTATTGACTCTATTACTCAACGCGAAGCTACTTTGTACCGCACTATGCAAAGCATCATTGATTATCAAATAGAATTTTTTCAGACAGGCGATGAAACTTATATTAAGCCGATGGTATTGAAAGACATAGCCGATAGAGTAGAAATGGATATTTCGACAATATCGCGGGTAGTGAGCAGCAAGTATGTTTTAACGCCTTACGGCTTATATCCTTTGAAATTTTTCTTTTCCGAATCAATGCAAACCAATGATGGGGGTGAGGTTTCATCGCGTGAAGTTAAAAAAATATTGAGCGACGCTATTGATAATGAAGACAAACAAAAACCTTATACCGACGATATGTTATGTAAAATATTAAATAAGAAAGGTTATAACATAGCCCGACGAACCGTAACCAAATACCGCGAACAGTTGGGGATTCCCGTTGCTCGGATGAGAAAATAACAACTTATTTAATCCATTTTTTTTCTATCAAATAACGTGCGATTTGCACGGCATTGGTAGCTGCACCTTTGCGTAAATTATCGGCTACTATCCAGAGATTTAAGCTGTTTTCTCTTGAAAAATCGCGACGAACACGACCGACGAATACCTCGTTTTTTCCTTCGGCATACAAAGGCATAGGATATTGGTTTTCGTATGGATTATCAATAATACAAATACCCGGTGTTTTTTCCAAAGCACTGTAAATGTCGGTTAAATTAAAATATTCTTCAAATTCAATATTCACCGATTCGCTATGTCCGCCTTTGACAGGAACTCGTACAACGGTAGAGGTTAACTCGATAGAGTTGTCGGATAATATTTTACGTGTTTCGTTAACCAATTTCATTTCTTCCGATGTATAGCCGTTTTCTTCAAAGTTACCGCCATGAGGTAGAACGTTCAAATCAATGGGGTGGGGGTACACTTGTTGGCATTTCATTTGTCGGCGTTCACACATTAATTGTTCTACAGCCAATACGCCTGTTCCGGTTACCGATTGATAGGTGGAAACAACGACACGTTTGATAGTAAATAATTGATGTAAAGGATGTAAAACCATCACTAATTGAATGGTTGAACAATTGGGATTGGCTATAATTTTATTGGAAGATTTTAATAGTGAAGCATTGATTTCGGGAACTATCAATGGGATATCCGCTTCCATACGCCATGCCGACGAATTATCAATGACAAACGTTCCTTTTTCGGCAAACAAAGGGGCGTAGCTTAACGATACGTTGCTGCCGGCAGAAAAAATCGCAATGGAAGGCTTGGCTTCTAAGGCTTCTTTTATAGATAAAACACTATAAGAACGATTGTTAAAAACAATATTTTTCCCTATTGATCGCTCTGAAGCCACCGGAAGTAAAGTGCAATCGGTCATATTGTATTCTTCCAATACTTTTAAAATGACACTTCCTACTAAGCCTGTAACACCAACTACTGCTATTTTCATACGTTTATATTTTTTTTGCAAAAATACATAAAAATATTAAAAAAAGACTTCGCCGCCTGTAAATCTTAATTGAACTTCTTGTTCTTGAAGTTTTAAATCTTTATTGTTGATAGCCGAACGAACAATACTTTTATAGTAATGAGTTACTTCCTCAGAGTTGAGAAAATCGGAAATTTCCATCCATTTTGCTTCCATTATTTCCGCTGTGTCGTTGATATTAATAGCATAAGATAATGCTTTCGCGGTACATACGAGATGAAGATTGGACTCGCCGAATTGTCCGCGTCGGAAATGACCGATGCCTACAATGGATTCGAACTCAATAGCTATTCCTGTTTCTTCGTACACTTCTCTTTTAATGGCGTCTTTTAATGATTCGTTTTTGTCAATATGTCCGCCGGGAAGTTTATAATAAGGGGAAATTCTATCTTTAATGACTAAAAGTTGCGATTTATTGATAACAATAGCACCAACGCCTACGATATAATTTTTAGTTGTTGGAACAATAGCATTGTCTTTCATCTTCTTGATTAACATTATATTCTTTTCGTCGCAGTGATGAAATTCGAAATCAAGCGGTGCAAGTAGTGAAATAAAGTCGGCTTTTTCGATAGGGATTTTAATCCATATTAAATTTTTATCGTTTAAAGACGCTATAAGCTGTTTGATGCTTTTGTGAAAATCTTCTTTACTGTCCGGAAGTGTTGTGTTATCGATTATTATGCCGTTGTATTGGTCTTCTATTGTTTTTAGCATATTTTTAATATCATTTAATAATTA